>SLIH01000399.1 GCA_007135745.1 Halomonas sp.
GAGACCTTTGTCGATCAGAACCGCATGAAACTGCCGGGGGAAGCTTATCGGCCCTGTTATCGGATTATCGAAAAGGAGTAAAGGCAGTGAGGCACCAGGAACCTTGATCGGCGATTTTCCGGTCGTAGGGTGCGGTGAATACAATGAACCGCACCCTACACACAGATCCAGACCTCAGTCTTCCTTGCCGGTGCGTGGCATGGACGCATAATAGGCGGCCAGATCCAGCAGCTCCTGATCGGTTCGATCAGCCACCTGACCGTGCATAACGGTCGCCTGTCCGCCCCGGCGATTACCATCACGGTAGGCCTTCATCGACTCATAGAGGTAACCCTTGTTCTGGCCCGCCAGGCTCGGATACCTGTCGACACTGGCGATGCCGTCACTGCCATGACAGGCCGCGCAGGGCTTGGCCAACTCAGCCCCCACCTCGGGGTTGCCCGCGGGGGAAGACACCGCAAACAGCACAAGGACCAGCACAGCGACACAAGCCGCCAGGGAAAGAAAGCCTCGCATGACCCGATTCTCCAAGGGTTGGTCAGAAACAGGGCTATATTATAACGAATACGGAGCCCAATGCAGCCACGGAAGCACCAAACAGTCGGTTGGCCTTCCCGCGTTGCTGACGGGATTTGTTGGCAGGGTCTTTTCCGGTAGTATGACCGGGATTTTCAGGAGAGGAGAGTTCGCACAATGTGCGCCAAAACCAGCACGCAATCCCCCGCCGGAGAGGCTGTACTGTTTGAAACCCGGCCCTGTGAGGGACGAAGCCTGGGCCTGATCACTCTCAACTCACCGGAAAAATACAATGCCCTGACCCTGCCCATGGTGGAAGCCATTCAGAAGCAGCTCGACGCCTGGGCCGAAGACGATGAGATCGCCATCGTGGTGATCTGTGGTGCCGGTGAGAAAGCCTTCTGCGCCGGCGCTGACGTGCGCGCACTGCACGATGTACTCCAGCGTCAACGGGGCCGCCCCGATAATGACGCGGAGCGGTTCTTCGCCATCGAATACCGCATGGACTACACAATCCACACCTACCCCAAGCCCGTAGTGTGCTGGGGCCAGGGCGTGGTCATGGGGGGCGGAATGGGCATTCTCTCCGCGTCCCGCTACCGCATGGTAACGCCGGATCTGAAACTCGCCATGCCGGAAATCCGCATTGGTTTCTTCCCGGACGTTGGCGCCACGCATTTTCTCAACCGTCTACCGGGCAGTATCGGCATGTTCCTGGGGCTGACCGGGGCGTCGCTCAATATTGCTGACGCTCTGCGGGTCGGGCTCGCGGACTACGCGGTGCCCAATGATGCGTTCGACGAAATGCTGGAATGGATACAGGCCGAGGACTGGCGCTACCGGGTGGAGACCAACGACCGCCACCTGCATGAAACCCTCCACCGCTATGCCGCGCAATACCGGCTGGACCTGTCTGACTCGCACCTGGAGCACCACGAACAGTTCATCAGCCGCGTCTGCCGAGGGTCTGATGTGGTTTCCGTGGTCAGTGAGATACTGGAGGCGAAAGCCGATACCGAGTGGTTCAAAACGGCGCAGACCAACCTTCGCGACGGCTGCCCGGTGTCCGCCCACCTGGTCTTTGAGCTCCTCAACCGGGGGCTGCAACAGACTCTGCGGGATATCTTCCAGATGGAGCTCAATGTGGCGGTTCACTGCATGCGCCATAGAGACTTCATGGAGGGTGTCCGGGCCAGGCTGATCGACAAGGACAATAAGCCACGCTGGACTCATCGCGACGTCGCGAGCGTCCCCAAAGGCTGGGTAAAATCCCACTTCAGCATGCCCTGGGGGTCCGGCAAGCACCCACTTGAGGGCCTCTGACAAAGTCCCTGAAGCGGCGAATTTCTGCGTTGCGCGGTGCTCGCAAACTCGCCTACCAAACGGTATGTCTCCTTTGCTGCGCTCCGTGCGCCTTGAACTTCACCGCTTCAGAAACTTGTCCAGACGTTCCCTGAGCGGTTCAGTCGCGATTACTCTCGGCGTTTGCCAGCATGATCTCGAGGTCACGGTTGTTGTTGGCGCGAGCAATGTCCAGCGCCGTGCGGCCCTCGGCGTCCTGATGCTCAAGGTCGGCGCCGGCATCGAGAATAACACCGCTGAGCAGCAGATCATTGCGTGCAACAACGCGCATCAGCAGCGACTGCCCCTGCTCGTTGACCACATCCACTTCCGCGCCAGCCCGCAGCAACCGGTTGGTCACCACCAGCTGACTGTTCAGCGCCGCATAGGCGAGTGCCGTATCGCCATTGTGGTCACGGCGCTCCAGATCGGCACCAGCGGCCAGCAGCATCCGTACCATGCGGTTTTCGCCCAGGCTGGCCGCCGCCATCAATGGGGTAACCTCATCGCTACCCCGATCCACGGCCGCGCCTTCCTTGAGCAGATACCAGACAACATCCTCATGGCCATTGATCACTGCCTGGTAGAGAGCGGTTCCCTCGGGGCCATGGGCATTGATCGGATGACCACCCTCCACCTGCCGCTGAACTGTACGCTTGTCCCCCTCAACGGCGGCCCCAATCAGGCGCGTGGGCTCTTCGACGTCGACCATTGACCGGTCGATAACCGGCGATGCGCCACAACCGGCAAGCAGCAGGCCGGCAAGCAGGAAAAACCCGAGTCTGACCAGGGAGGACATTGTCATGGTGCTCTCTCGTTATTTTGAATCTGGTGTCGGCGTATTGTTGGCCGTGACGAATTTCAATGAAACCGAACCGGTCACATTCCGCCTCGTCTCCGGGAGTTTACGCGCTCCATCAGCAAGGCGGTCAGTCGACGCAGGCGCTGGAGTGCGTCCCGGCGACCCTGAACCAACCCCTTCGCGCGCAGTTCGGTGAAGGAAAGCCCTGCAATCACCGCCAGCCCCCATAGCTCGCGATCAGCAACAGGCCAGGTTTCCGGCGCGCGCTCAGCCAGGCGCAGCAGCGGCAGCCGGCTGAGCTCAAGCCCCCGGTGCCCCCGGGCAAATGCCTGCAGCTCCCGCCAGTCCGCTTCAGTCAGACGCTCATTCTCACTTTCCTCAGCGGGAATCGGCAGCATCTGCCTCAGCTGCCCCAGCAAGGCACAGGGCAATGCCTCAAACTCGGGTTCCAGCATGTCCCAGTGCAGGGCAAAGCGCTCGGATTGCTCACGACAGAGGGCAGCCCCACGTTCGGTCAGGGCCAACCCCAGCATGGCTGCATGGGTCCCGCTGGCTGGATCACGACGCAGCCCCAGGCGTAACAGCCCAAACCCCTGGCGCCGCCAGAAAGGCAGCAGATCACTGGTGACACCAAAACTCACGCCCAGCACATCCGCCAGGTCTCCGGTCAGGGCACTGCGTGCTGTTGCAATCAACCGGCTCGCCACGCCACGACATCGCCACCGCGGATGCACTGCAATGCGAGTAATCCGGGCATAGCGGCAGCGTGCCGCCTCCGGATCGCCGCCATGGAAAGCCAGCGACTGGGCCATCAGGTGGCCCCTGGGACGCCGCCGGCCCAGCCAGACGGCTTCGGCCAGCTCCGCATCCAGCCCCCCTTCCAGAAGCACCCAGTTGACGCCCACCACCTGCCCGGCCGACCGGGCCACCCAGAGCAGAGAATCCGGGTCGTCCAACAGCTGGCGCAGGTCATCGGGAGAGGTCTGATAGTGAGCACTCACAAGCAGCCCCATAACCTGTCTCAGAAGGGATTCTTCCCGAGCCAGGGTCGAGCGGTCGATCTGTTCAATGACAACCCCGGAATCGCTCCCGGGTTCGTCCGCGGGATCGGCATCGAGACACAGAAGCTGGGAAACCAGGGCTTCCAGCGGATCATCCGGCGCCCATCGCACGGGCTCGGTGAGCCTCAGTAACTGCCAGCCGGGATGACGCTCATCCAGAAGCTGCCGGAAGCGCAGATCAAAACCCCGACCGCTGCCTTCGTAGCCATGGACGGTTGTGGCAAAGACCGCACGCGGGCACTGCTCAAGCAATTGCAGCAACACCGGCACCGGCAGGGCCGCCGCCTCATCCACCAGCAGCAGATCCCAGTCACAGGGACGTCGGAGCATCTCATCGGGTGGAAGATAAAGAACCGGCTCGTGGTTGCCGGCAAAACGCCAGAAGCTTTCCAGAGCGGCAGGCCGGGGCGCAGTGACCGCAATCCGCACCCCTCCGGCCTTCAGCAGCCGCGACACCGCCATCCCCAGGGCCGAGGACTTGCCCCGCCCCCGATCGGCGCGCAAAACCAGTGGACGCGGATGCGGTGCCCGGGCCATCGCCTCCACGCCCGCCACAGCGCGTTCCTGATCCTTGGTCGGCCCCTCAGGCAGCGGAATATGTCCGCTCGAAACGGGGTCAATATCCTTCAACAACGGGGCTTCCGGCGTAATCAGTTCATGAGGAAACGCTATGCCCTCCAGGAGGCGCCCGAAACGTTCAAGAAAAAAATAGGGGGGGCGGTGTCGCCTGAGGCGTTCGTAATCTCCGTCTTCGTGCCAGGCCCAATCCTCCAGGGGCGGGACCAGCCATACCAGCACCCCGCCACCCACCAGAGCCCCGCTTATGGCGGCCAGGCCAGCGGGGTGGGTGCCGCTGTGGCTGTCCCAGACCACCAGATCCAGCTCCCGGCCCAGCCATTGGTGCGCCTGATCACCGCGACACTGGGTCACGCCCGCGCCCGGACACTGTTCACCGACCCAGAGCACGGCATCTCCGGCACCGACCACAAGCTGACCGGCCTGTTCCAGGGCCCAGTCACGCGGCCCCGAAACCACCAGCGCGGCACGGTGACGCTGTGCCCGAAGCCATCGTCGGCGCGTACTCAGCCCATGGGCCTGATTGGACATAGACGTCACGCCCTCAACGTATCAATTAAGGTCAATGGCATGACGTTTCAGATCAGCCAGATCCGCGTATTCCAATGCCGCCTCATGGGTAGCCCGCAATACCAGGCGCGGAGCAGCCCCGGCCTCCAGCGCCTCCTTCCAGCGCGCGGCGCAAAGACACCAGCGATCACCGGGACGCAGGCCGGGAAAACCAAACTCCGGGCGCGGTGTGGCGAGGTCATTGCCCCGATCCCGTGAGAAGGCGAGAAACTCGCTGGTCACTTCCACGCAGACGGCATGCACGCCCACATCGTCGGGGCCGACATGACAGCATCCATCGCGATAGAAGCCCGTTCTGGGATCGTACCCACAGGGCTGAATGGGCTCTCCAAAGACATTTCGCTGTGCTGCTTTCGACATCTTTTTTCTCCTGGGCGCCAGTGCCTTACAATAACGCCTCCCTCCACCAGAACCGAAGCCAGTATGTCACTGACCGACGAACAGAGAGCCATTGTAACGCTGGGCTATCAGCACTGCGTCATCAATGCCGTCGCCGGCAGCGGCAAGACCACCACCCTGGCCTGGCGCATCCGTCACCTGCTCGAACAGGGCCACGACCCGGAGCGGATGCTGATTCTCATGTTCAACCGCAGTGCCCGGGCCGACTTCCAGCGCAAGCTGTGCGAGATCTCCCGGGATACGGGACTGAACCTGCCTGAGATCCGAACCTATCATGCCATGGGGCTGCGGCTGTACCGGCGTTTTGTGCGCGATGGCTACCTGCCGCCCTGGCAGGGAGACGTGCTCAGCGAACAGGAGGTGAACTACCAGCTCTGGCAGCTGACCCTGCAGCTGGCACCAGAGGATCTGCGCGACGAGATCCGGCGCAACAAGAAGGAATCCGTGGAAACGGCAGCGAATTTCATCGATATCACCAAGACCACACTGGACCGGCCCGAACTCGTTTTCGAGCAGATGGGGTTCGACAACCGATACCGCTACCTGCTTGAGGTCTATTACGGCTTCGAACGCTGGCGCCGGGATCACAAACGCATCACCTTCGCCGATATGCTGCACGAACCGGTTCAGGCCATCCATGATCACCCGCAGCTGCGCCGGCTGGTCGAGAACAAGATGGACCTGATTCTCGTGGACGAGTACCAGGACACCAATGAAATCCAGCATCTGCTACTGAAGTACATTGCCGGCGATCGTGCCCGGGTGACCGTGGTGGGCGATCCCGATCAGACCATTTACGAATTTCGCGGCGCCCGGCCGGATTTCATTCTGAAGCGTTTCGCCCGGGAATTCCCAGATGCCGTGACCCTGAATCTCTCCTATACCTTTCGCTACGGACATCGGGTGTCGCTGCTCGCCAATCATCTGATCAGCCACAATCAGGACCGCAAGGAGGTTCTCTGCCACTCTCATCCGGGCACCCCGGAAACCCGGATTCATCTGGCACGCCCCCGCGAAGACGCGGATTACATCGCCCAGCTCGCCGAAAAACACCGAAAGGAAGGCGGCCACCTGAACGATATCGCGATACTGGTTCGCATCTGGAGCCAGAGCGTTCCGATTGAGCTACGCCTTCTGGCCCGCCAGATTCCCTATCGCATTGACGCCCACAAGGGGGCGCTTTTTACCCGTGAAGTGGAAAGCCTGATGCAATTGCTGGCCCTGGCGGCCGGTGAACACCGCGACCCGGGCACACCGGAGGCGCGACGAAGCCGCGGGCATGCTTTCCGGCAACTGCTTCGATTTCCCCACGTCGGCCTGAAGGAGCCGGAGCTCAACAATCTGGCGGATTATCTCGCGGGATTCAGCTGCGACTGGGGACAGGTACTGATGAATATGGACACAGGCCAATGGAAACCCCTGCCAGGGCGCAAGGTGCGCCTGCTCGGGGAGGCATTGGCCGCGCTCGAGGGCAGTTCAAGTCCCGCGCATCGATTGCTGGCGGATTACGTGGAGAAAACCGAACTGTTTGAGGGCATCCGCAGCCTCGCCCTGACCCACGAGACCGCCGATGAACGCATCGGAACCGTCCAGGGTTTCCAGCATTACCTGGCCACCCTTAATCTTGACGCCACCATGGCTCTATCCCACCTTCGAGACCTGAAATCCCGGGCCAGCAACCCCGGTGAGGAAGGTCTGCACCTGTCTACGATCCACCGGACCAAGGGCCTGGAGTGGCCAACGGTGGTCATCCCCGGCCTGCGGGAGAAAATACTCCCCTACACCGCCCGAGGGGACGACAACCTGCCGGCCTTGATGGAGAGTGAGCGTCGTCTGCTCTACGTCGGCATCACCCGGGCGCGGGAGAACCTGCACCTTCTGAGCTGCGATACCGAGGCCGGGAACAATGATGACAGCCTGCCCAGCCGATTCGTGGCGGAAATGCACTTTCCGCTCAGCGAGGCCCTGGGCAATCGCCTGCATGACA
>SLIH01000175.1 GCA_007135745.1 Halomonas sp.
AGTCTTCCACTTGGCCGCTCATGTTGCCCGGGTCAGCGTTGACGCAGGAATAACACAGGGCCATGTGCCCCTGTGAGCTCATTTCGTCGCCGGAGGTAAAAGGTGAGCCTATATCGGCGAAGGTGTCTCCGGAAAAGCCACCGAAGCGCAGATAAATGGTACCGTTGCCGCCGTCAAAATCCCCAAATTCAGCAATTTCAACCTGCCCATCCATGGTCATGCTTTGGCCGCCTGCGCTCATGGTGCAATCGTCGGCGGACATGGCATAGCCGTCGTCGCTGGAGCCGGCGGGATGACCTGTGATCCCCTCCGGGAATGGGATGTCACTGCCCTGGAACGACGGTTCCTCATCCATGACCATTGGCCCGCCAGAATCGCAGTCGATGGTCTGGGTGCTGGCTGTGGTCATTGTGCCGCTCTGGGAGGAGGTCGATCCGCCACCCCCCTGCTGCTCGCCTTGCTCGGCAAAAGAGTCCGCCTGGTCACCGAATCCGGTCAGTCCCTGGGTGGCAACCACGGCTTGCTGTTCATCGGTCAGCGAGCTCTCGAATGCATCGTCATCGCTGTCGCTGCTACTGGAACAGCCGTACAGTGCGATTGAGACAATGGCGAGGGCGAGTGGGGCGTACTTATTCCGTTCCATCTCAAAACTCCTTTTGGTTTTACTGCTGTGTGCCTCTTCGAGTGTAGAAAAGGATTAACGGGTGTTCAAATTGTGATCAGCCAAGTGCGCGTGGCTTCTCCCGTGAACAGGCCCCGTCCGGGGCTGCCTGCGATGCGCTTGATCAGCCCGGACAGAGGGCTTGTGGCTCGAACATTACATGACGGCTTTCGTCGCCGATTCCAACCTGGCCTTCCTGGATCGTGCACTGCAATGTCATGCTTTTTCCCGCGAATTCACAAAGCGCCTGGGTGGCCTCCTGGGGCAGGTTAATCACCTCCAGATTATGGAACCGGGACAGCTTGCCGTGGATTTTATCCCACCAGATGGGAACGGTTCGGCCGCCGTACGTATAGACCTTGACCTGTCGTGACCGATTACAGGCCTTACGGATGCGGGTTTCATCCGGGAGCCCCAATTCGATCCATAGGCCGATCTCGTCGGTCAGGTCCTTTTCCCAGATCTCCGGCTCATCGTCGGTACTCAGGCCCCTGGTGAACTCCAGCGAATCACTGGCGTTCAGGGCGAAGGCAACCAGGCGCACCATCATCCGCTCGTCGTTTTCCGAGGGGTGCTGTGCCAGAGTCAGTGTGTGCTCGGCGTAATACTGGCGGTCCATGTCGGCGATGTTCAGTATCGCTTTGCAGACGGTTGCCTTGAGTGCCATGGGATCTCATGTCTAGGGTGTTGCGCCGGGTCGGCGTGGTAAACGGACGTCAATGGTGCTGATGCCCACGGTGTCGCCCTCCTGATCCGTGGCGACAACCTGTATGGTAACAAAATCGTTGCCATTACCGTGCACATGAAGATCCTGAACCTGGCCGGTACAGGTAATGGTCTGACCCACGGGACCGGGTTTGGTGAATTTGCTGTCGACCCGAACCACCTGGGCCAGTGGACCGAGAGAGCGCAGGACCACGGAGGTCATGAACGACATGCTCATCATACCGTGCTGCACGGTCGCAGGCGTTCCGAAGACCCTGGCTTTTTTGCTCCAGTCGGGACTCATGTGCACAGGGTTGAGGTCAAGGCTCGCCAAACCATAGCGATCGATCAGATCCTGGGTGATCTCGTAGACCACGGCTTCGAGCTCGTCGCCACTGCGCAGATCATCCAGGTAGGGTAGTGGATTTTCCGGGTGAATCGGCTCAATCATGACAGATCTCCAAAGCGGCGGACGTCGTCCCGGGACGGTGGCAGGATCAGCGTGCCCCAGAGTTCCGCCTTCCGGTGGTCGTTCTGGTCGTAAATGATGGCGTGGGTGGTGATATAGGCCTGCCCGCGACGCCAGAAGCGCTCGCTGTTCTCCTGCATCATGGTCAGGCGGTCGCCCACGTTGATTGGGCGTTCGATTTCGACTTTCTGGAAAGGGTTGCGCGCCCCCGGTGTACGGATCCAGGAACCCTGGATGCCGGGCTGACTGAACCAGAACCCAATGGTGGTGGTAAACACGGGGTGCACCAGCACCGTGCCATTGGGCGCGTAACGACGGGCGTACTCCGGATCCACGTACAGTGGGTGGGTTTCGCCCAGGGCGCGGTTGTAGCAGAGGACATCTTCCTCCTCCACCCGGAACACACCGGGCGCCTGACGCATGCGCCCTATGTCTGCTCTATCCCAGAACTCGCAATTCTCCCAGGTAGCCAGGAAATCCCGTGAAAACCGGCGTTGTTTGTCCGTTTCCACCAGGTGTTCGAATCTCTCGGTATTGCCGGACATGCTGATCCCCCCCCCTCGCAAGACAGAAGTTATCCACATGGATAACATTGTGACCAGAATGATCTCCGATCGGAGCATTGTCAAACAATGGAGCCAGTGGATTTTTTGGAGTATCAGTGACCGGCGTGGCCCTGATCACGGATGTCCGTAAGCAGACGCTCCAGTGCAGGCCGGAGAATTGTTGCCTCGAATGTGCGGCGGGGCAGGGCGAGCTGCCCCAGAATGTGGCCATTGATGGTGTTGATCAGCAGGGCGGTGTCGGCTTCGGGATTGCGCGACCCCAGTGTCTGGAGCGTGTCATGGACGATCTGTGCGTAGGCGCGCCCCCATTCGATCAGTGTGGGTCGCAGTTCCGGAAACCGAGCGGCGGCCAGGTGCAGCTCAATGATGGTGATTCCCATCTCGCTATCCGCCGCCATCTGACGATTACAGTGCCGGGCGATCATCTTCGCCAGTGTTTGGGGAGAGCTGGCGTGAGGGCGAATGTCCTCCCAGGCGGTTTGCAGGGCTTTGATGTTGCGCTCGGCCACAACCCGGAGGGTTTCCTGTATCAGGTCTTCGCGACTGCCAAAGTAATAGGCTATGGCGCCGTGGCTGGCCTTGGCTTCGGCCACCACGGTACGCAGTGTCACGGCGCCGGGACCGTCGCGAACAATAATGCGCATGGTGGCTTTCAGAAGCTGCTCCCGGCGCTGGGCGCCTCGTGCAGTCAATGCTTTTTCAGGCTTGCCGGAGCGCTGTACTGTGACGTCTGGTTTACGGCTGGTGTTTTTCATGGCGTGCAGCATAGCGCAAAAGTTCGCGAGAGGGGCAGGGGAGTCGGCTCTAATGATTCAATTGCGATATCCGGGGTTGCAAGGCAGGATGGGCAGCGAAACAGCTGACAATCACAAGGACATGTAACCATGACTCTGCTCGTACTCGGCCTTATTCTTTTTCTCGGCGTCCACTCATTATCGATTGTATCGCCCGGTACCCGCGAAGTTCTGGTCAACCGGCTCGGCGAATGGCCCTACAAAGGCGCATACTCCCTGATAGCGATTGTCGGATTCGTATTGATCATCAAGGGCTATGGTGCGGCCCGCATGGAGCCGGTGCTGCTTTACACCACGCCGCAATGGACTTCCCACATCACCATGCTGCTGATGCTGATTAGCTTTCCGGCGCTGGTGGCGACTTACTTTCCCGGCAAAATCAGTCTCAAGCTGAAGCATCCCATGCTGGTGGCCGTGAAGGCCTGGGCGCTCGGTCACTTGCTGGCCAATGGCATGCTGGCCGATGTACTGCTGTTCGGCAGCTTCCTGGCCTGGGCCGTGGCTGACCGCATTTCGCTCAAGCGCCGGACACCCAGGTCCATCCCCCGTATGCCGGCAACGCGGCTCAATGATGCCATTGCCATTGTTCTCGGGCTGGCTCTTTATGTTGCTTTTGCCTTCTGGCTGCACACGGCCTGGATCGGTGTTCCGGTTATGGGGTGAATGCCAACATTTTCAGCGCTATTCTGGGTCGCCCGCCGTCACCGTTACAGACTGATGGTGAAAGATGCCAGCCATTGTTCGAGGTCTGCTGGTGACAGAGGTCTGGCGAAGAGAAAACCCTGCACTTCGTTGCAGTTAAGGCTCTGCAGTATACGGTAGGCTTCCCAGGTTTCCACGCCCTCGGCGACCACGCTGTAACCCAGGTCGTGAGCCATGTAAATCATCGAGCTGACCAGGGTTTGATTGCGAGGCTTCTGCTCAAGGCCATCGATGAAGGAGCGGTCGATCTTAACCACGTGAGCTGGAATTTCCTGCAGGTAGGCAAGGCTGCTGTACCCGGTCCCGAAGTCATCAATCGCGATCAGAAAACCGGCCTGGATCAGGGCTTCAAGCTGTCGGTGCGCTGCCCGGCCATTACTGATCAGGCCGCTTTCCGTCAATTCCAGTTCAATCACGCTGACCGGAACAGCTGCGTCTCTGAGATAGCCAAGAAGGCGTTCAGTGAAATCCTCCTCTTCCAGATTTGTGGCCGCAACATTGATGGATGCGATGGGTAGACCGAACAGCCGGCTGGCCATTCGTGTAATGCGGTCAAAATTCTCACTGGCCGGTGTGCCCAGCAGGTTCAGTTGCTTCAGCGCATAGAGGCGCGCGTCTTCATAATGGCTCATCGATCTCGTACCCGTTACGCCCGGGAACGAAGGTACCCGGAAGCAAGATGTTGCTTGCTCGGTTTATACGCGACAATCTATGCTGTGGATCTAAGTGATAGTCCGTACCTATGTGTGCCAGGGGTCAGCGCGCAGCCATCTCGCAGTCCAGAAAGTGCGGATCCATTACCGGGCCGATCAGCAGGCGTGAACCCCGCACTGCCGCCACGCTGGAGGCGGAGAGTTCTGAGCCGTCGTTCATATAGACCTGCGTGATCTCATAGTCATCCCCAGCCAGTGGTGTAATGCGAATCACTTCAGCGGGCACGGGATGGTCCGGATCATCCACATGGGTGACGAAAGCCAGGAGTTTCGAGATCCCCCCGACCCAAAGGTTCCCGTCGCTGTCCATCTCGATGTTATCCGGATGGGTCTGCAACTTGATGGTGTGGCGGTAATCCAGCTCGTGGGATACGGGATTGCGGTCATAGACATAAATTCCGGGTTCGATGGTGCCGGCCACATAGAGTGTTTTGCCATCCGGACTCTGGTTCACGCCATTGGCAAAACGGAGTCCGGAGGCCGCTTCGCCGAATTCATGGCCATCGAAGAAAACGACGTTGGCCAGCGGCAGGCGCAGATAGTTTTCCAGTGTTCGCCCCAGGTCCGAGCGGGCGCCATGATCGTTGGTAACGTAGAACTGATCGTGGCTGACTGCGTGGAGATTGTTAGGGCTGGTGATCATGGGGTCGCGAATGGTGCGTCGGTGCACGAGATCGTCGTCTTCGATGGCAAAAATTTCGATGGTGGATTGATCGCCGCCGTGATTGATGACGAAGAGTGACCGGTTGCCATCGTCATCTTTGAAAAGGCTGATGCCATGGGGCCGGAAATCATCCAGCGGCTCAATGTTGAGCCTTTCCGGCGTGGCGTTTTCCTCCTCCAGGTGGTAACGGAAAATGCCTCCCTGATGGGGTTGGCGGGCCATGGCGGCGCGGCGATCGTAACCCGAGATGTAGGCAATGGGGTATTCGGGATCGATGGTGATGTCCTCACCACCGACCACGCCTTCCACGGCCTCACAGCTGCCGGCGAAATGGGGCTCAATGGTGCGGAAACTGCCCGCCAGATAGAGGGTATGCAGAACAAAGGCCGTCACAGCTATGACGAGGCCAGCAAGAATCAGGTAACCGGTTTTCATTTTCAGCGTTTCCTCAACAGTGAGGGCAGGGAACGGGTCTGTGCTCAATAGGGTTGAGTGAACAATGCCATAAAATCCGGCTGTAGATGGCAGCTGTGTTCTGTAATGTGAATTACGCCCTGAGACTGCGCCGTCCATAGGGTTGGGTGCCACTGGGTGTTGAGGTCCATATTGGCGTTGGAGCCCATGTGCCGGCCCGGGTTGAGATGGGCCGGCTGCTGCGGGGCGTAGAGGCGAAAAAGCACAGACTCGGGCTGGATAAACAGGGTAAGCTGTAGTCGCTGTGTGCCCCTGTCCAAGGTCCATGCCGGAGGCACGCAGGCCGTTTTTTCAAACAGGGAAATACCATGACGAAAACATTCAGCCGATCTCTGGGGATTATTGTTATCGCACTGTCCGTGGTTGGTGCCAGCAGTGCTCATGCTGACTGGACGCTGCATGCGGAATATGGATTGTTCGACGTCGACAGTTTTGATGATGACGGCACTATGCTGATCATCGGGGGTGGCTACCAGGTTTGGCGCAACACCAGCATAAAGGCTGACTATGGTCTGACTGTCAGCGATGCAGAAACCCCGGCGTCAGCGTTTGGTGGTACCGTCGAGCTGGATCTGACCCAGATCCGTTTCTATCTGGAAAACAACTTCCCCTTCGGTGATACAGGCTTCGGGGCACACTTCCGATACGGCCTGGTCAGGCTTGATGCTGACTCCTCGGTTTCCGGAAACGGTGCCAGCGTGCAAGAGGGCGAGGAGGACACCACCAATGTTCATTTCGGCGGCGGCCTCCACTGGAACCCGACCCCGCAGCACCGGCTGTCGGTCAATGTCGACCTGCCGGACAGCGACATAACGACCCTTGCGGCGGGGTACCAGTTCCGTTTCTGATTTATGCAGGGGTTGGTTGAATTACCATCACAGCCTGCCCCGCATCAATCTGCTGCCCTTCCTGGCGCGCGATGTGAATCACCTGGCCTGCCTCAGGGGCGGTAACCTCAATCTCCATTTTCATGGATTCCAGGATCGCCACCATCTGGCCTTCCTCCACGGAATCACCTTCGCTGACCTGAAGCTGCCAGATATTGCCCGCAACAGGGGATTCCACTGGAGAGCCCTCGGGTAATCCGTCGGCTTCATGTTCATCCAGATCCTGCTGGGACTCAAAGTTGATGGCACCGCTGGCCACCCAGCGCTCCAGTTCCTCCTCGAAGGCCTGGTTTCGTTCCGTCGTGAACTGCTCGATGCTTTCGGCGTTGTCTTCCAGGAACTGCTGGTATTCGTTCAGATCGAAGGTGGTTTCCTCGATCTGCATCGGGAAGTCACCCTTGGGGTGATCCCGGCGGATTTGCTTGAGTTCTTCGGCGCTGACCTCGTAGAAACGGATCTGGTCAAAGAAGCGCAGCAGGTTGGGTTCGGTGAAGTAGCGGGTGCGGCGGTAGCGGTTCCAGACCTGCAGGGTCCGTCCCACAAACTGATAGCCCCCCGGGCCTTCCATGCCGTAGACGCACAGATAGGAGCCGC
>SLIH01000301.1 GCA_007135745.1 Halomonas sp.
CCCGGGAAATCCGCCGGCTGCTGGCCCGGGCCCGCCTTGACGATGAGAAGGAGGGAGAGCGCCCGGTGCGCCCCGGCGACATCGCCATCCTGGTGCGGGACCGCAACGAGGCAGCGGTCATGCAGCAGGTGCTGCGCGATCATCGCCTCAATGCGGTCTATCTCAGCGCCCGGGACAATGTGCTGGAAAGCCCCGAGGCCGATAGCCTGTTCATGGCGCTCAACGGCATTCTGGATCTGGAAGACGACCGGGCCCTGATCGCCGCCCTGGCCACCCCCTGGTTCGGCTACGATACCCGTGCCCTGTACCGGCTCCAGAGCGACGAACATGCCTGGGCCGAGGCCCTGGAGGACGTCGCGGATCTGCGTCAGCGATGGCTCAATCAGGGCTTTATGAACATGACCCTACGCCTTCTGCAGCGCCATGCCCATCCCGATCCCGTGCGCCATGAACGCATGCTCACCAACAGCATTCACCTGCTGGAGCTGCTGCAGGAAGCCAGCCAGAAGCACCATCAGCCCCGGGCTCTGGTGCACTGGTTCCAGCAGGCCAGGGAAGAGGCCAACACCGCCCGGGGCAGCGAGGCTCAGCAACTGCGGCTGGAAAACGACGCCAATCTGATCCAGATTGTCACCCTCCATGGCGCCAAGGGCCTGGAATACCCGGTGGTCTTCCTGCCCTTTGTCAGCTACGGCCGCAAGCCTTCCGATAAGGAGCTTCTGGTTCGCTACCACGACCGTAACGACTATTCCGCCCGCCAGGTATTGAACCCCGACGAGCAGGAACTGGCGTGGTACGCCGAGGAGCAGGCGGCCGAGGAAATCCGGCTGCTCTACGTAGGTGCCACCCGCGCCGAGCGCCGCCTCTACCTGCTGGCGGCGGAGTTCGGCCAGTTCCCCTTCTCGCCCCTGGCCCGCTGCTTCGCCGTGGACAGCTTTGCCGCCCTGAACGAGGCCCTGCGCGCGCATGCCACCGAGGGCTGTGCCGGGCTGCTGGACCTGAATGAGCTGCCGGAGGCGGCAGCCGAGGCGCCACGGGATGAGGTCGATGACCCCCCGCAGCCGGCCCGGTTCAATGGACGCATCGAGCGGGACTGGTGGCTGAGTTCCTTCTCGGCGCTCACCCGCAACGCCCGCCATGGCGGACTCTCCACACCAGACCGGGATCAGGATGAACCGGAGACCCCGGGCGAAGCCGACGAACAGGGGGCGCTGCGTTTCACCCTGGCCCGGGGCGCGGAAGCCGGGAACCTGCTGCACGATCTGCTGGAGTGGATGGACTTCCCCGATCCGGATCTGGATAACCTCATCCGTCGCGCCGCCGAGCGCTACCCCATGCTGCTGGACCCGCTGGAGGACAAAGGCTCCGAGCTGGCCCGGTGGGTGCGCGAGATTCTGGCGGCGCCGTTGCCCAGCGGCGCCCGCCTGGCCGACCTGCCCTGGCACGACACCCTGCGCGAAAGCGCCTTCTACTTTCCCATGCACAGCGGAACAGCCCGGGGACGGCTGGCGGCCATTCTGGCGCGCCACCGCCACGAGTCCGAGGTCTTTCTGGCCGAGCCGACGGCCCTCAAGGGCATGCTGCACGGCTTTGTGGATCTGATCTATCAGTGGCAGGGGCGGTTCTACGTGGTCGACTACAAATCCACCTTTCTGGGGGATCGATTGAGCGATTACCGCGAGCCCTGGCTGACCGAAAGCATCCGCAAGAGCTTCTACGATCTGCAGTACCTGCTCTACAGTCTGGCCCTGCACCGTTACCTGCGCACCCGCCTGAGCAATTACGATCCTCGCCGGCACCTGGGCGGCGTGGAGTATCTCTACCTGCGCGGCATGGCACCGGGCGCGCCGGGCGGTGTCTATCACTGCCCGCCGGATATCGAGGCCATCGAGGCGCTGGACGCTTTCTTTACGGGACAGGAGGTCACACCATGAGATCAGCAGCGGAGCACGTTGCCATCGACTCCTTTCTCGCCAGCCACCTCTGCGACTGGCTTGACTGCCGGCAGGACTGGCTCCGGCAAAGTATTGAGGCGGTAAGCGAGGCCCTGCGCGAGGGGCACAGTTGCCTGAATCTCGCCTATTGGGCCGGTTCCGTGCGCGGTGATGAGGCCGGGGCCTATCGTTTCCCGGAACTGCCCCGGTGGCTGGAACAGCTCCGGACGCTGCCCATTACCCCGGACGACCAGGCGCCTCTGGTGCTGGACCGGGAGCGGCTCTATCTACGCCGCTACTGGCGGTTCGAGACGGAACTGGCCGAGGCCATTGGCGCTCGTCTGCAATCGCTGCCGGTGAAGCAGCCTGAAAGGGTACGGGAAAGCCTGAAGCAGCTCTTCCCTGCCATGGACGAGGGCGGCGAAACCGACTGGCAGGCTGTGGCGGCGGCCAACGCCCTGCAGCAGAAACTGACGGTGGTCGCCGGCGGCCCCGGCACCGGCAAGACCCACACCGTCACCCGCCTGCTGGCCCTGCTGGCGCAAACCGATTCCGGCCCCGAGGGGGAGCCGCTGCGCATCCGCATGGCGGCGCCCACCGGCAAGGCGGCCCAACGCCTGGGCGAATCCGTGCGTGCGGCCCGCCGGAGTCTGGCCGAGCTGGTAACTGAAGAGACCCTGGCATTGATCCCGGACGAGGCCAGCACCCTTCACCGTCTGCTCGGCGTCATTCCCAACCGCATTCAGTTCCGCCATGGCCGCGACAATCCGCTGAAGCTGGATGTGCTGCTGGTGGACGAAGTCTCCATGATCGACCTGCCCATGATGACCCGCCTGTTCCGGGCCCTGCCCGAGCATGCCCGCATCATTCTGCTGGGCGATCCGGACCAGCTCCCGTCCGTGGCGGCCGGCTCGGTGCTGGCCGATCTCGCCCTACGACCCCATCCCGGCTATTCCCGTGAACGGGTGCAGCAGCTTGATGCAGTGGGCCTGGAGGTTGAGCAGGCCGAGCACCAGGGGGCCGATTACCTGAGTTATCTCTACCGCAGCCGTCGTTTCAGCCGCACCGGGGGTATCGGCAAGCTGGCCCGCCAGGTGATGGCGGGCGATGCCGAGGGCAGTCTTGAGACTCTACGGGCTCGGGAAGAGGGTCTTGATTGGATACCGCCGGAGGAGGTTCAGCCACAGATCGAACGCTGGGTAAAACAGTGGTATCAACCCATCGCCCGGGCGCAGAATAAGGAAGCCGCCTTCGAGGCTTTGGCGGCCTTCCGGCTTCTGTGCCCGACCCGGGTCGGGCGCCAGGGTTCCTTGGCGCTTAATGAACAGATCCTGAAGCGAATCAACCCGGAGGGACGACGCTTCTTCCGGGGCCAGCCCATCATGATCACCGAAAACCACTACGGGGTCGGACTCTTCAATGGCGACATCGGCCTGCTCTGGCCGGACGACGAGAATGGCGATGACCAGCTCTTCGCCTGGTTCCCCACCGTTGAGGGCTATCGACCCATGGCGCCGGGCCGGTTACCTCCCTGCGAGACGGTCTACGCCATGACCATCCACAAGACCCAGGGCTCGGAATTCGAGCGCATCGCCCTGGTGCTGCCCGAGCAGAGCCATCATGTGGTCAGCCGCGAACTGCTGTACACCGGTCTGACCCGGGCTCGTTCGGAGGTCACGGTCTGTGGTCAGGCCGAAGTCTGGAAGGCCGGGGTGCGCAATCCGGTGGAACGGCATTCGGGGCTGGGGGAGCGCATCCGGCAGTGAGCAGCACTGCCCCCAACGCAGGAACGAAGAGGGCTGGAGCAGACACTCCAGCCCTCTTGTTGACAGGTCTGGCTCAGTGGAGTGACTCTGTCAGAACCTGAGCCATTGTTTTATCCTCCGCATCCCGGATGCGAATGTATCTGCTCAGCCAGAGGAAGCCCCAGGTTGTTTGGGCGTCCACGTCAATGGTCAGGTCGTGCGCTACCTGGGCACTGGTGATCAACGGTGCCATGGTATTTCCCCGGTCATCCCACTGATGGCCGTTGTGCCTCAGATGCCTGCTCTGGATAAAGGGGTAGTGGTAGTCATACAGGTCGTCCCATGATGGAGCGTCTACCGAGCTGGTGACCTTGCCATGCAGATTGCGATTCTCCACGCAGGAGGAATAGGCCAGGGCTCTGGAGGAGCCGCATGCACTGTGGAGGGGAACCACGCTGTCATCGTAGCCCTTGATGAAGAACTGGGTAATATAACCATAGGGCTCGTAGCCTGCCGAAGCGATACGCAAATGGGGAATGCTGTCGGGGTTGTAGAGGCCGGTATTTCGAGCATTCTGAGGCTTCAGGTTATACAGCACGCCGCTCTGGAAATGTTTCCCTGGCGCCAGATACTCCACGCCCTCGGTGCCCAGCACCAGGTTCAACCAGTCATTGGCCAGATCAACGCTCTCCTGTTGATACCATGACAGGGTTGTACTGGAGGCAAGGCCCTGAAGGAATTCGGCCAGCTCAAACAGGATCGCCGCACCCTCTGTGCCGCCACGGGCCCCGGCCATGTCAATGTAGGCCGTGACATCAAAGGCATTGCGGGCGTTTGCATCCAGCAGGGTTGATTTGTTCTCTTCGATGTACTGCATGACCAGATCGCCGGTGGAATGCGTTATGACGATGCAGCCATTGGTGCGGGCACAGTATGAGGGATCTTCTGCAAAAAGTTGGTTGATCTGGCGCGCGATTGTGGCCCCAATGCCTTGACCGTTGGGTTCCTCAAGGCGATAGGTTGAATCGAAGTGGAGGATCCTGGCGTGGGGGTCGTCATAATAAACGGCCTCCCGGGATGTGTCGTAGATATTGAATTTCGTCCCGTTGGCATCCTTCAGCATGGGCAGGTTCTGGTCCAGGAGCGTAAGGCCTGTGGGGGATGCCACCTTCACCGCGCCGTTGCCCTGATTATAGAGACCGAACCGGTTCCAGTAGTTGTACCCAAAGCGCTTACCGTCATCGTGGGTGCGCGACATGAAGACGTGCTGCAACTGGAAGCCCTGGACCAGAATGATGTTTTTGCCCGCCAATTGTCCGGCGGTCGCTGTGAGCGAACCCGCCCAGAGCATGACTGCAATCAAGAATAGTTTTGTTTTCATGGCGTTTCCCTTGTTTTTCGTAGGTTGTTGTTAGTGAATAAACAGGAATGATCAGGACCCGATACGCTGCAGCTCCCTTGCGATCCGGTCGGCTTTTTCGTTCACGTAGGGTTCATCGAGATAGTCGCTGAAATCGTGGCCATCAACGGGATAGCGTTCCTCGTCCACGCGGCCGTATTCGGTAATGTAATTCGGGCTGGTCGGCATGCGTGTCAGCTTCAGGTCCTTCAGCTCATAGGGGCCTTCAGAGCCGGATTGCTTGAGCGCCGCGATATGGGCCTTCAACACCAGCGAGCCGTCCCGGGATTCCAGGTCTTCTTCTGCCCTCAGGTGGACCAGCGGTGTGCCGGTTGAGGCATCCAAAAGGTTGGCCTGAAGGCGGTGGCGCCCCGGCTTTTCCGTTGAGACATAAACCGGAATACGCAGATACTCGTCCTCCACTTCGGAAGGGGCGACGCCCTCGATACTGGCGACCGTGGCGACATATTCGACCGTTGGACCTCGCCGGTGGCTCTTTCCTCTGAATGCAAACTCCGCTTCGATTGTCAGGACCTCTTTCCAGTCAACGTTCCTTAACTCCAGGGCACCGAAATCCAGATGATAGGAATGAGCCGATTCCTGCGTCGGGGTAACGGTCGCGTAGGCGATCGTCTCACCACCTCGCAGCAACCGTGCGGAGACGGTGCTGGTTTCCTGCTCTGACAGCCCGATGATCTCGGCGCTGACGAGCATGGAATCCCCGGCGAAATAGCGAGACTGGTTGGGGAGAATCGATAGTGTGGGACTGTCTGGATCACCCAGTCTGGCAGGCACATCGCTGGGTACAGCGATATCCGCCCGGTATTTGGATTCCAGTTGGTCGGGGTTGATCGGTACGGAGAATTCCGGGTACTGGGTCCGCTCCTGATAGGCCTCGCTGATGTCCCTCAGTTTTGCTTTCATCGCCTCATCGAAATCAAGGCCGTGCTCCGTTTCTTTGACGCCGGGGAGTTGAGGTTCCGGCGAAGCTTCGACGGGCTGCTTGTCCTGCACGAGATCCGGTGCGGGCGAGCCATCATCTGACGCCCTTGGTTCAGGCTGGCTCGGATCCGAGCCCAGGAAAAACGCGGCGCCGGAAATGACGGCGAGGGCTGCGGTGATGCCCAACAAACTGCGTGAGACTTTGTGCATGGGACTTCTATTTCATTGTTGTATTTCCTAATAAGTTATAATAAGCATCTGCAACCTTGTACCCCCCAAATGGGGGAGTTTTGTCAAAGCAGGTGCAAGAACGGGAACGGGCCGTATCAACTTGAACGGGGATGGTTATCACCCGGAACGCGATGGCGTCGCTGCCCGGGTGATTGGGAACTGTGAGAAAGGCACGATCAACGGTGGATCGGATCTAATCCGTCCAGCCAGTTCCGGAGTTCGGGCCAGACCTCCGCTTCCGCGTGAGAGCCAATCAGCATGTCCACATGTTGGTAATCACGTTGGTAGCCGTTGGCTTTGCCCAGTTCCCGGAAGCTTTTGTCGTGGGAACCAATGGCCTCAAACAGCCGCCGGCATCCCAGCGGCGGATCCACGGTATCGGCGCTGCCAGCGGCCGCAAACACCGGGAGCTGGAGCTGCGCCAGTCCCTGACTGTAATCCTCGCCCTGTAGCGATTGCCACTGTCCGCTCTGTTTCCAAAACAGGGCTTCGTTAATGATACCCGGGGGTTCGTCTTCGCCACCCATCTTCAGCAGACTGGCGGGTAGGCGACCAAGCGCCGAGATGGTGGTGCGCAGAAGCCAGTTCAGGGGCGTGAAGCGCAGATAGGTCTGGCCTTCGTGCACCTGGCTGCCGAACACCGCCGCTGAGGCAAGATCCTCCTCACTCAGCCAACCCATCGAGAGCGCCGCCAGAAGGTAGACACCGCCATAGGAGTGTCCGACCCAGTGCTGCTTCGCACTGTTGTGATGCTGAATGAAGCGGGCGAAGGCCGGCAGATCCTGGCTGATCAGGTCGCGGATCGTCCAGTCGCGATAGCGGGGGCTGTCGCTGGAATGGCCATGGCCCCGGGTTTCGGGTATCCAGACGTCGTAGCCCGCTTCATACAGATAGGGCGCCAGTCCTTTTCCGGAGCGTGAGATCCAGAAGCGCCGGTTGGTATAGGTGCCATGAACCAG
>SLIH01000454.1 GCA_007135745.1 Halomonas sp.
CAGCGTATTAAACGCGTGATCCTCCTGGGACCAAGTCACCGGGTACCCTTCCGGGGCATTGCCGCCAGCCACGCTCGTTATTTCGATATGCCCATGGGCACGGTATCCGTGGATCTTCAGGCCCTGAGGAATCTGGAAGATCTCCCCGGCTTTCAGTATCTGGAGTCAGCCCATGAAATGGAACACGGGCTGGAGGTGCACCTGCCGTTTCTGCAGGAACTTCTGGGAGACTTCCAGATCGTTCCACTGGTTGTGGGTGACGCCTCTGCGGAAATGGTGGGCGATGTGCTGGAGCGGCTCTGGGGGGGTGACGAGACATTGATCGCCATCAGCTCCGACCTGAGTCATTTCATGGACTACGACAGCGCATGCAAGCGGGACAGGGCCACCTCCGAGGCTATACAACGCCTTGATTACGAAAATGTGAGACCCGGTGACGCCTGTGGACGCCACCCCATCAACGGGTTACTTTGGGTGGCAAGACGACGGGGACTCAAAGCCAATACCCTTCAGCTATGCAATTCGGGCGATACGGCGGGCACCCGGGATCAGGTGGTGGGATACGGAGCCTATGTCTTTACCGAATGACGCTCTTGGAAGAGAGGAAAAGGAGACGCTTCTTGAGGTCGCCAGACGCAGCATCCGATTTGGCCTGCGTCACAACATACCGCTGGACGTGGATCCGCCCAACTACCCGGAAACGCTAAGCCGGATTCAGTCCAGCTTTGTCACCCTCAAAACCCCGGATGATCAACTGCGGGGCTGCATTGGCAGTCTCGAGGCAAGAATGGAGCTGGTTCGGGATGTCGCCATGCACGCTTTCGCCGCTGCCTCCCGTGACCCACGTTTCCCTCCACTCGATGAGGCGGAATTTGAACGGATACGGATCAGCATATCCGTGCTTTCTCCATCAAAACCCCTGCAGGCTGACTCTGAGCAACATCTGCGACAGCAGCTCCAGCCCGGCAGGGACGGGCTCATACTGCGGATGGGGAATAAACAGGCGACTTTTCTGCCGGCAGTATGGGAAAGTCTTCCGAACCCGGAAGAGTTCCTTGCCCAGCTCAAGCGCAAAGCCGGGCTGCCACCGGACTTCTGGTCAGAGCATATGGAAATCCATCGCTATCAGAGCCTCTCGATAACCGAGACACCGAAAGACGGCGAATAACGCTCAACCATCTTCATCATCCATCATCAGGGTGGATGCTCCGGCCTCGGCATGACTCACCCGCTTCCTGAACCCCCGGAACAACTCCCGCCCATAGCCTTCGTTAGCCCGCCCCCAATGGGCAGCCGTGCCGGGCTCTTCCGCGGGTTCCCAGTAAATGCTTCCAGCCAGGGCATCAATATGAATGCGATCCCCCGTTCTGATTCGGCCAATGGAACCTCCATGGACGGCTTCCGGCCACAGGTGAATAACACTGAGTACTTTGCCCGATGCGCCGGAAAGACGCCCATCCGTGAGCAAACCCACGCGGTAACCATCGGCCTGGAGATTGGCAAGCGCCGGCATCAGCTTGTGCAGCTCTGGCATGCCATTGGCTGCGGGCCCCTGGCCGGGCAGGACCGCCACAAAGTCCTTGTTGAGCTCACCCGCCTTATAGGCGTCAAGCAATTCCTGCTGATGAGCGAATACCTGGGCCGGTGCGTCCAGTTCATGGCGGTCTTCGGGCACCGCGGAGGTTTTGACAATGGCTCGCCCAAGATTGCCTTCCACCCGGCGTAATCCACCTTCAGGCAGAAACGGCGCCCGATGGGATCGCAGGCAACTCGCATCCCAGCTTCCCTGGGGGGCGGGTTTCCATTTCAGTTGCCCTGCTTCATCCTGTTCAGCCCGTTGTCCGTAATCCCAGAGCGATTCTCCGTAGCTCACCCGGACATCTTCATGCAACAGACCAGCGGAGAGCAGTTCCCGAACCAGAAAAGGCACCCCCCCGGCCTGATCAAATTGGTTGATATCAGCCTCACCGTTGGGATAGACCCGCGCCATAAGCGGAACCACGCTGGACAATTCGTGAAAATCCTCCCAGTCGATGACGAGCCCCGCCGCCCGTCCAATGGCAACCAGGTGGATACTGTGGTTGGTGGAACCTCCGGTGGCAATCAGCGCCACCATGGCATTGACCAGTGTTTTTTCCGTGACGATGTGCGAAAGCGGCCGGTAATCCCCGCCCAGGTCGGTAATGCGCGTGATATGCCGGGCCGCCTCATCGGTCAGCGCATGGCGCAGGGGCGTTCCCGGATTGGCAAAGGCACTGCCAGGCAGCTGCAGGCCCATGACCTCCATGAGGATCTGATTGGAATTGGCGGTGCCGTAGAAGGTGCAGGTTCCGGGGGAATGATAGGATTGGGCCTCCGCTTCCAGCAGCTCTTCTTCACTGATCTCCCCGCGGGCCCGGCTCTCCCTGATCCGTGCCTTGTCTGCGTTGGGCAGCCCCGATGGCATGGGACCGCCCGGAACAAAGAGCACGGGCAGATGGCCGAAACGCAGGGCACCGATAAGCAGCCCGGGCACGATCTTGTCACAGATGCCGAGGCAGAGCGCGCCATCGAAGACGTTGTGGGTCAGCGCGATGGCCGTGGCCTGGGCAATTACGTCGCGGGAGAACAGCGACAACTCCATGCCCGGCTGCCCCTGGGTGATGCCATCGCACATGGCCGGCACACCAGCAGCGAACTGTGCCACATTGCCGGTTTGGGCAATCGCCTGACGCAACTGATCGGGATAGGTGCCATAGGGCTGATGAGCGGAAAGCAGTTCATTGTAGGCCGAGACAATGCCAATGTTGGCGTGGGCCTGTGTCTGGCGCAGTATCAGCTTTTCCGACGCTGGCTTGGCCGCAAAGGTATGGGCCAGATTGGTACAGCTCATGGCGGAGCGACTGGGCCCCTCACGACGCTGGCTCGACATTAACGCCAGATACCGGTCCCGCCCCGTCGCACTGCGCTCGCGGATTCTTCGGGTTACCCGTTCAATGGTAGGGTTCATGACTTACCTCCCTGCGCCCCGGATATTCCAACCAACTCATCCCAGAGACGACCGTCGCGTGCCAGTAAAAGGGTCGCTGCCGACGGCCCCCAGGTCCCGGCGGCATAGGCCTCCGGACGCATATCCGAGCGTCTCCAGTGCTGAATCACGGGATCCAGCCATTCCCAGGCGGCCATCAGTTCATCATCGCGCACGAACAGCGTCTGGTTGCCCTGGATAACGTCGTTGAGCAGGCGTTCATAGGCATCGGGAGTTCGGGTTCGTGCAAGCGACTCCGGGTTGAGGCTCAATTCCGAGGATTTGACCGTCATCCCTGCCCCGGGTTGTTTCTCGCACAAAGAGAGCCGAATGCCTTCGTCCGGCTGGAGACGGAATACCAGACGGTTGGCCATGGCCGAACGGTGCTGGAGGGTAAATATGGAGTGTGGTACCGGCTTGAAATGCACGGCAATCTCACAGGCCCGCTCAGCCAGGCGTTTGCCCGTGCGAAGATAGAAAGGCACACCCGCCCAACGCCAGTTATCTATTTCGACCTTCAGAGCGACAAAGGTTTCAGTCGAGCTGTCACCATTGCTACCCAGGTCATCGGCGTAGCTGGTCAGGCCGGTTTCCGAGGCCTGATACTGGCCACGCACCACCTTTTCCGGAATGGTTTCATCCGTCATCGGTCTGAGCGATCTGAGCACCTTCACTTTCTCATCTCGCACCGCATCGGGATGCAGGCGATACGGAGGTTCCATGGCGGTCATGCACAGCAACTGAAGCAGATGGTTCTGAAGCATATCCCTCAGCGCACCCACCTGATCATAAAAGGCTGCCCGTCCCGCCACGCCGGCGGACTCGGAAATCGTGATCTGTATGTGATCGATGTAACGATGATTCCACTGATTCTCGAAGATCGAGTTGCTGAAGCGCAGGACCAGGAGATTCTGGACCGTTTCCTTGCCAAGGTAATGATCGATTCGATAGACCTGATCCTCCGGAAAGCGATCGGAAACGACCGCGGTTATCTCGCGCGCCGATTCGAGATCCAGGCCAACTGGCTTTTCCAGCACAATGCGGGCGGAATCCCCGCTCAAGCCGGCCTTATAAAGATTTTCGGTAATAAGGGAGTAAAGATCGGCCCGGGTGGCGAGGTAGTAAATGACCTGCTCGTGGCGCAGCAGATCCCTGAATTGACTCATATCACCGGGCTCGGTAGCGTCCATGGCAAGGTAGCTCAGATGAGCGGAAAACCCCTCCCAGGAGTCATCAAGCGCTGCTGCAAGCAACGCACTCCCCTCAATCTGCTGGCGAACCAATTCCAGAAACCTTCGATCACTCAACTCGGTTCGACTGACGCCGATCAGCTGCCAGGAAGTGGGCAATCGTCCATCGGCATAGAGTGCAAACAGCGACGGCAGAAGCTTGCGCAGAGCCAGGTCACCGTTGGCGCCAAAGAGCACCAGATCAAAGGATGGTACGGCGTCCGCTTCAGTCATTGGCGTTCTCCATGACAAGCCCATTTCAAAGCCCTCATCTTCTCAAGCATGACGAATGCCTCAACACAGCGCAAATCCATGTTCTCCCCTCCTTTTCCCTTTCAGTATTGGTTACACTAAGCGCCATTGAAATGCAGAGCGCTCCACACAGAAAAGGAAGGGATTCAATGATCAAGAAGTGCCTTTTCCCTGTAGCCGGTTACGGAACCCGCTTCCTGCCGGCCACTAAGGCCATGCCCAAAGAAATTCTGCCGATAGTGAACAAGCCATTGGTGCAGTACGGGGTGGAAGAAGCGTCCGAAGCCGGCATCCAGGATTTCGGTTTTGTCACTGGGCGAGGCAAGCGCGCGATCGAAGATCACTTCGATATCAGCTATGAGCTGGAGCACCAGATCGCCGGTACCGGCAAGGAAGAACACCTCAAATCCATCCGCACCCTGATCAACAACCACCACTTCTCCTTCACCCGCCAGAATGAGATGAAGGGGTTGGGTCATGCGATTCTGACCGGTCGCACGCTGATTGGCGACAATGCCTTTGCGGTGATTCTGGCAGACGACTTCTGTGTTGCAGAAAAGAATCAGGACGGCGTGCTGGCGCAGATGGTCAAGCTGTACAACCAGTTCCGGTGCAGCATAGTGGCCATTGAGGAAGTGCCCATCGATGAAACCCACAAATATGGGGTCATCGCTGGTGAGCCTATGAAGGATGGCCTCTACCGCATCACCGACATGGTTGAAAAACCTCCGAAGGACAAGGCGCCCTCAAATCTGGCTATTATTGGCCGATATATCCTGACACCGGACATTTTCGATATTCTGGAAAGAACAGCACCGGGCAAGGGAGGTGAAATCCAGATCACTGATGCCCTGCTGGAGCAGGCAAAATCCGGTTGCGTGCTGGCCTATCAGTTCAAGGGCCGACGCTTTGACTGTGGCAGCATTGACGGATTCGTGGAGGCCACGAACTACGTCTACGAAAACGTCTATCGCAAGAATAAGAAATAGGAGCCTGTCAGTGACAGGGCTCCAGGACGAATCAGAATGATTGAAGCGGACAAGCAAACAGACAAAGAAGGTCTGCTGGCCCCGGCAGCACACTGGCCGGAAGGAATGCCTCTGTCCGATGAAGCGGTGCAGCAGGCACGACAGCATGCCGCGGTCGCCATTCAGCGTTTCATTGCCACTGAGCAGCTGCCACAGACATACGCCACGGTCTTCTCTCGACTCCTTATCCCCATGGGGGCCTGGCTTCTGCGGGAGCAGCGCCGGGTGGGACGGCCGCTACAGGTGGCTATTGGCGGCAGCCAGGGCAGCGGCAAGAGTACCTTCACCCATGGACTGCGCCTGGTGCTCCATCACTGTTTCGCCGTTTCATCCTGCGTACTCTCCCTGGACGATTTTTATCTGCCCCGGGATCAGCGACAGGCGCTTGCGCGAGCCATACATCCACTGCTGATCACGCGTGGCGTGCCGGGAACCCATGATCTTGAGCTATTGGCAAGAACCATAAGCCGGCTGAAGACCGCCGACCCCCAGGACGCGACCCGTATTCCCATGTTCGACAAGAACAATGATGACCGGGCAGCTGTTGAGGCGCACCATATCGTCCATGGCCGGCCCGGCATCATTTTCGTTGAGGGCTGGTGCCTCGGTGCCCGCCCGCAGACGGAAAAGGAGCTGGAGCAGCCCATCAATGAGTTGGAAGCGAGTGAGGACGTTCAGGGTCATTGGCGACAGTACGTCAACCGCCAGCTTGCGGGCCCCTATCAGGAACTGTGCGAGGATTTCGACCACTTCTGCTTCCTGAAAGCGCCGTCATGGGATGCCGTTAAGCGCTGGCGGCTGACCCAGGAGGCCAAGCTGATCCGCAATCTGGGCGATGACTATCGCGGGCACCTGGACCACGGCGAAGCCTTTGAGCACTTCATGGCGCACTACGAACGCATAACCCGTCAATTGCTGGCAGCTCCGGCGGAAAACGCAGATATGCTGTTGGAGCTTGATGAACTCCAACGATTCGAAAGGCTGAGGCTTCACTTCAGTCATTCATAAGCTGAAGAATAAGACGCCGCTGCTCGGGCGTGCTCTGACGGAAACGACGCAGCAATTCACGCTCGTCTTCCGAAAACTCGATCTCGTCGACCAGACTCTCCAACTCTTCCAGGGCCGTCGTGACGCCGCGATCATCGGTACCCTCAAGGCCTGGAAGCATCAGTTGGGACGCGTCCGATTCGGCTCCATCAAGATCAAGCAGCTGGGTCAGTGGCGTCGCGGTGCGAAGGGAAAGGCGGACCAACTCATCGAGCGTGGGATAGACTCGCTCAAGCGGTGAGGTCAGTTCCCAGGCCGTCACGGTCTGCTCGTCGGTACCACAGAGTGACGCCAGATCCGCGCACGAAAGTCGACGTCGGTCACGCAGCTGACGACAGCGAAGATTAAAGCTCTGTAAACAGCGCATGAACGCCACCCCTGTTTTGCGGTCTTCATTGTAACGGGACAGGCCAATACATGGTAACGTAATGCGCTGCGAACCGACTATCAATGGAAAACCACCAATCAACAACAAAATTCCAGAGAGGCAGAGGTACTGTGGCTTCCCGTTTACTATCAATCTATAGCCGAACCGTACTATCCCATCCAGCGATCACATTGGTCCTTGTTCTGCTGGTGGCGATTCTTGCCGGCCTGCGACTGGATCAGTTCCGACTGGATGCGTC
>SLIH01000027.1 GCA_007135745.1 Halomonas sp.
AATCCATTCCCGGAAATACTGTTTCCAGACATGTAACGGCTGGCGCCAATGACGATTTGTGGCCATGATATCGCCCTTGCAGTAGTCATAGCCGCAAGCATCCAACCCATCAGAGGCCCATTTTGCCAGTGCCTGGAAATAGTCATCGTGGTGCCTGGGATCAAAGCTGTCGTCCAGAATAAGGGCATTGTCCTGGTCCGTGACCACCGTCTGCTCATCACGTGCCATAGAGCCCAGAGTGACGAAGCAATAGGGAACCGGCGGTGGCCCCAGCTCTTCCTCGGCCAACTCCATCAGCCGGCGCCCAAAGCTGCGCCCAATGGCGGACAGGGCGGTTCCTATCATCTTTGAGTCCGCGCCTTCCCGGACCATACGGATAAACGCATGGTGAACCTCTGGCGTCAGATTCTTCAGCCCCTTGACCGAGGTTTGATTGAGAATGCTCGGAACCAGGTAGAGGCTGTTCTGGGTTTCGTAGCGGATAATATCGGACAGATGCAGCAAACCCACCGGCCGACGCCGATGCATAACAGGTAAATGCTGGACATTACTGCGCAGCAGCCACAGCATGGCCTCCTGTACGGTTTCGTCCGACTGAATCGCCACCAATGAGCGGGAGCAGACGGCTGAAATCGGCAGAGCAGGTGATACCCCCTCTGCCAGAACACGCTCACGGAGATCCGAGTCCGTGACGATGCCCGCCAGCTGCCACTGGAGGCCATCCGCTCCCGTATACGCAACCCACTCCTCGGATTCCGCCGGCTCCACAATGAGTGCAGCCGACACATTGGCGTCGCTCATACGCCGCGCTGCGTCCTCAACACTGGCATCACCCTCGATCAGCAGTGGCAGCCGCTTGATCAGTTTGCGAATACGGGCGCCCATTAACTCATTGCTTTTATGCTGGGCTTCAAAGGTGGCCTGCAGACGGGGTTTTTCCACTTCCACGAAATCCGCGAATTCTTCCTCCTGCTCACAGAGTTCGCGGAAGACCGCTCCCGGAATGAAATAGACCAGGGTGTCCTCAATGGCCTTGGCGGGGAATCTCACCCGGTTGTTTCGCAGGAGGTTGAAGTGTCCGAAAATATCGCCTTCCACCAACCGATTGTAGAGCGCACCGCCACGGCGGTAGATTTCCACGGCACCGCTGCGTATGTAGCACAGATCATAGATCTCCTGATCCGCTTCCAGAATCATGTTGCCAGCCTTGAAATAGGCCACTTCCACCTGATCGGCGACCTCATCCAGGCGCTCGTCACTGAGGCCCTCAAATGGCGGGAAACGACCCATGTGATCCCGAATTTCCAGAATTTCGGCCGTCATTTTTCACCCCCGCCAATCGCTTCCCATTTGCCGAAAAATCCAGTGCTGTTGTGATGATAGACGCCCAACTCTGATTCCCCAACCGACAGCCTCGACACCAACTGTTCAGACGGTCACACAAATGTTATGTTATAACATCCCTAACAAGGCGACCCACTGCTGGACAACCGGAGGCCCACATCATGGAAAAACTCCCCGTCACCGTTCTCTCAGGCTTTCTCGGCGCCGGGAAAACCACGCTGCTGAATGAAATTCTGCAGAACCGCGAAAATATGAAAATCGCAGTTATCGTCAACGATATGAGTGAAATCAACATCGATGCGGAACTGGTCAACCAGCAGGGCGCATTGAATCGAACCGACGAGAAACTGGTGGAGATGAGCAACGGCTGTATCTGCTGCACTCTGCGCGAAGACCTTCTGGAGGAGGTGGGAAAGCTCGCCAGCGAAGGCCGCTTTGATTACCTGGTTATTGAATCCACCGGAATATCCGAGCCCCTGCCCGTGGCCGAAACCTTCACCTTCACGGACGAAGAAGGCCGCAGCCTGGCCGATGTCGCCAGACTCGACACCATGGTGACGGTGGTCGATGCGGTGAACTTCCCGCGCGATTATGCCGAAGCCAAAGCCTTGGCGGAGACAGGAGAAACGGCCGGCGAGGAGGATGACCGCTCCATTGCCGAGCTGCTGGCGGATCAGATTGAGTTCGCCAACGTCATCGTGGTTTCCAAGTCAGATCTGGTCACGGCGGAGGCGCTGACCGAACTGAAAACCATGCTGGCTTCGCTCAACCCGGGCGCCCGCATCATGGCAGCGAGCATGGGGCAGGTGCCGCTGAACGAAATCATCAACACGGGGGCTTTCAGCTTTGAGGAAGCGGCAGCTGCACCGGGCTGGCTGCAGGAAATGCGGGGGGAGCACACTCCGGAAACGGAAGAATACGGCATTGGGAGTTTCAGCTATGTGGCCCGCCGCCCCTTCCATCCGGAACGATTCCATGAGTTCCTCGGTCAGTTGGGCCAATACGGCACCCTGCTGCGCTCCAAAGGCTACTTCTGGCTCGCCACGCGCAACCAGTTTGCCGGGAGCTGGTCCCAGGCCGGTGGAATCGTTCGTCACGGAATGGCAGGGCTGTTCTGGGCTTCCGTATCGCCGGAGTACTGGCCGGAAGACGAAGCCTCTCGCGAAATCATCTTCGAACACTGGCAGGAACCCTTTGGGGACCGACGCCAGGAACTGGTGTTCATAGGACAGAACCTTGACGAAGCACGGATGAGAAAGGCATTGGATCAGTGCCTGCTGACCGATCAGGAGATGGATTTGGGCGAATCAGGCTGGAAGCGCTTCCCGGACCCCTTCCCTGGGTGGGACATCCCTCAGCCTGAGGCTGAAGCCGTATAATAATGACGTACTAATGAGCAACAAAGTCATCGGACAGGTCTTTCCAGAACCGTCCGGAGCCATGGATGGCGGAGGCGAGGTCATACTCCAAACTTCCTGCGCATAGCCTCGGGCCAGGGGGTCACGCAACGTTTGGAGTAATCGAAAAAGACAAAGCCGTATTTGGCACGCGCCACGGCCTCATCGTCGGACCCTCGGGTGACACGGAAAACAAAATCGCCGCCGTAGCGATTGAGGTCCGTCAGCCCCACATTAAAACGCAGCAGATCCCCGTAGAAGCACTCGCGCTGAAAGATCGTCGCCAGATCGGTCACGATGATACCAACACCCTCCGCACCGTTCTCATCGAAACCATGATGGGCCAGGTAGGCTGCTCGTGCCTCGGAAAGCATGGCGACCATTCCTTCATTGCCCAGATGGGCGGCACCATTGACATCACTGGTCCGAACCGCGAGATCCACCTGGAATCCCAGCCCACTATCAGAAAAATCTATCTCAATACGTGCCATCAGTCCTCGTTACTTTTGCCAGCATGAACATTGAGCCGGGCCACCAAGGCCTCGACCTCGTGTTTTCCTGCGATATCCCTCGCCACCAGAACCTCCCGGTTTCGGGTTTGCAGCACCAGATCGTAACCCGGCTCACCCCGGCCGTTGATCCGCAACATGGAGAGTAGTCGCGGTCTGACCTCCAAAGCCGCATCGTCGCTGAATGTCACCCGACGGACAAACAAGGGCTTACCAAACCAATAGGTGGTGACGGCAAAGTCAGCACCCTTCACCTCGGTATCCAGACCTTTACCCCAACGCAACCCCATGGACAGCGTCAGGGCCAGACCGACAACCAGCCAGGCGAATCGCCAGAAACCGGTGACCGTTCCCGCCAACCCGGCCAGCAACAGCAGCATCCCGATACCGGCAAGCAAAGGTTCCAGCCACTGGCCGGAGGCCGGGCGACATGAAAAGCGCAGCACATCGTCATGCTGGCTCAGCCCCACCTGTTCACGCAGGCTCTCGAGCGCGTCACCCCCCTCGGCATCCAGTGGCCGATTCCGGACACGAAAATCCTCTGGCAGTTCCTCCCGCATGGCGCCGGTACCGCGGCGCACCGGAAAGCGGAAGCTCCGGCTGTAATCGAGCCCACCAAGTTGACCTTTCAGGGTAAGGACCCAGTAATGGGAATGACGCCATTCATGCTCCGTAATCTCCGGTTGCGGCTCCGTCTCGGGAAGGTGGGAAGGGGGCGAAAAGCAGAAACCCAGCCTCTGGCCCTGGTGATCGAGAGATACGGGACGGCATTCACTCCAGACGGTTTCCCGACGGTGCTCGACGATCTGGCTGCGCTGACGCTCGCTGAGCCGGATACAGGCCAGCTCCACCACCGGTTCGGTGTCCGCGAGTTCCAGGCTGGTGAACGAAATCCAACCACCGACATCCCCCTTCAGGGCGCCAGGTGTCGGATCGGCCTGAAATTCAAGATTCCCCGGATCGGCCCGCGCGGTACGAAGGCGCCGGAACTGAACCGCGCAATAGATTCCAATGCCCATCATCAGAGCGCCAAGAACGCCACTGAAAGCAAAGAGGAAAAGTCCGGCCACCACAGTCGCCAGACAGGCGATCAACCAGCCTCTCCCGAGCGAGCCCGCGGGCCTGGAAGTGCGGCATTCACTCACGCCGTATGGCCTCCGGTTCGGTGTTAAAAAGCTCGGCCACTATGCCACAGCGGCTTGCGCGACTGAACATGTGAGACACGGTTGCTGTGCAATACAATAAAAACAGGCTATTCTGTCTATGAGAATGGTCATCATTTGACGATAATCGCCTGAGCTCCTCTGGCGCAGTAGGCCAAAAACGGGAGGTGCCTGTGAACAATCCGATGCAAGATGCCATCACCATCGCCCATGCCGCCATTCTGGGTGAGTACGATGTTCCGCCCACTGCCGTGGTACTGGCGGATGGCAACAATGTTCAGCTGGTCCTCGGGGGCTTCAGGGACGAAGATGAATCCGAGAGCTGGCAGGATGCGCTGCGTGCCATCCGCGAGGAACTGGATGCCCCGGCGGTGCTGCTCTATTTCTCCGCCTGGACCACCATCCAGCGACACGGACAGGATGAATCCCTGGATACACTCATTGTCCAGATCGGCACTCAGGGCCGCCTGCATTTCCGTGCCTATGAGCAGGTTCGGGATGAACGTGTTGGCGTGGTCACGGAACTGCGTGAACTGACCCAGTTGCGCGAAGATACCAACCCGGACACCGACACGCCCATGGAGCCAACCCTGGGTGACGTCTTTGCCCCTACGCCTGATTCATTCCGGGAATCCAGCACCTACCTGGATCTCATTGATACCGTGACCGAAAAACTGGACGAGAAAACACGCATCGCAGAGGAAATGCACAGCTACCTCCACTGAGAGGACTGCCTTCGACTCGCTTCCCCGCCGGGCGACCCTCGCCCGGCATAGCCTGCTTCCACACCCTGGATGGGCCGGCCAGACCTGTATTCACCACCGCGATTTGATCTGGATCAAAGGGTATCCATGCCCTGTTGATCACTTCGGCTTTTAAAGGTGAATGATAATCTTTATCATTGAAGCTGTCTCGCAGCTCAGCTACGGAAACTTCCAATGAATGATACCCAAGCAACAACAGAGGCCCTGGCGGTCCTGGCCCCGTTCCACAGTCTGATCGACATGGGTGGGCCCGTCATGGTCGTACTGCTGAGCCTGTCGGTGCTGGGTCTGGCTACGGCTTTCTACACGCTGATTATCGGCATCCTGCAGGCCCCGCGCAGCTCCGCCACCATACGTCAGGCAGTGGCCCGATGGTCACGCGGCGATTACAGCCAGGCACGGGACACGCTTGCCCGCTCGCGTAACCCACTGGCTGGCGTTCTGAGCTTTGCCATGCAGCACCGACTCGAGGGCGAGGAGGAATCCGGACTGCGTGAAGACATTGCCCGACGCGCCCAACGTCTGGTCATGCCCTTTGAGTCACCGCTGAAAGTGATGGAGGTTATTGCTGCGCTCGCTCCCCTCCTGGGCCTTCTGGGGACCGTTATGGGTATGATGTCGGCCTTTGATGCCATGGCCACCGCCGAAGGGCAGGCCAATCCGAGCCAGCTCAGCGGCGGCATTTACGAAGCGCTTTCCACGACTGCTGCGGGATTGATCATTGCCATTCCCTTTGCTGCTCTTGCGGCTTTTATTGAATTCCGTCTCCGGCGGCTGCAGCAGCACATGAACGATCTGCTGGTACAGATTTTCCGTGCACCACTTCCAGGGAAAGATGAAGGGAACAGCAAGGAGTTTTCGGTAAACAGCAATCACAGCCGCGAAACCGACAAGCGCCATGCAATGGCTTGAACCCCGTCCCGCCAAACGGCTGCCAATCCGCCTGACACCACTCATCGACGTGGTGTTCATATTGCTGCTGTTTTTTATGCTGAGTTCCCGCCTGGACCCAATGGGGCTGATGGAGCTCGATACCGCCGTGACGCCTGGGGCTCCCGAAGCCTTTGATGAGCCACTGGCGGAACTGCACCTGCACGATGACGGCACCCTGAGCTGGAACGGAGAGGCGAGAGAACCGGACGCCATACGCCAGTCTCTGGCCGATGCGGGCAGCAGCCGAGTCTTTGTTGGCACCGATTCCAATGTACCTCTCTCGGAATTTACGCGTTGGCTCAGCGAGGTTGAAGCCGCTGGTCACGAACCGGCGTGGCGACGTGGGAGAGAGGGATGATCCGCAAGCAGGAATCTTTTTTCCCCGAACCGGAAACCGGTCGCTCCCTGATGGAACGACTGGAAGAAGGTCTGTTGCCACTGATCAATGTGGTCTTTCTGCTGCTGATGTTCTTTCTCATCGCCGGCATTATTCTCAGCGATGAACTCCCTCCGCTGCCACAGAGCCTGGCGGGGGATCAGGGGGATCAGCCCCAGCTCGATCTTGTGGTTGATGCCCAGGGCCAGCTCCGGCATGAGGGCCGCGAAATCACCAAACAGCAGCTTTCGGAGCGCCTCCCCACCTATGATGTGGAGAACCGACTCCGTGTCGGGGCCCACGAGAATCTCTCCATGGGGGAGCTGGAAGCCCTGTTCAGCGCCCTGGCTGAAGCCGGACACCCGGAAATTATTCTGCTCACGGACCAGAACCCATGAGCCGTAATGTTCGTCCATTCATTGGCGCATTTGCCCTCGTTATGGCCATTGCCGTCCACGTGATGATTCTTGTAGGCCAGCGGCTGGAAAGCCCAACCCTGCCCGGACCACGAGACACGGACCGGGGTATTGTCGTAAGCACCGAGACACCGCCCCCGGCCCAGCCGGAGGAGCAGGAAACCGAGCCGGAGCCGGACTCCGAACCGGAACCTGACCCCGAACCTGACCCCGAACCTGAGCCCGAGCCCGAACCCGAGCCCGAACCCGAACCCGAACCCGAGCC
>SLIH01000427.1 GCA_007135745.1 Halomonas sp.
CACGCTGACCTCCTCTTTGAGACGGCCGGTTACACTGGTAAACGCACCCCGAGGGACCATGGTCGCAATGGTGGGCACCCGGGCTTCATGCCAGCCAATGCCGGTATTGATGATGGTCGCTCCGGCTTTCTCAATCTCCTTCGCCAGGTGCACCACCTCCTCCCAGGTGCTGCCCTCCTCGACCAGATCAATCATCGAAAGACGGTAGATAATGATGAAGTCGTCACCCACAGCCTCCCTGACCCGACGGACAATCTCCAGCGGCAGGCGGATGCGGTTCTCGTAGGAGCCGCCCCAACGGTCTTCCCGATGGTTGGTGCGCTTGACGATAAACTGATTGATGAAGTACCCCTCGGACCCCATGATTTCCACGCCATCGTAACCGGCCTGACGGGCCAGCTGGGCACAGCGGACGTAATCATCGATCTGGCCCTCAATCTCTTCATCCGTAAGCTCCCGGGGCGTAAACGGATTGATGGGGGCCTGAACGGCGGAAGGCGCCACCAGCTCCGGGGTATAGGCGTAACGGCCCGCGTGCAGGATCTGCATACAGATCTTGCCGTCCTCGGCGTGGACCGCCTCCGTTACCACACGATGGGCCTGCGCTTCCTCTTCCGTATTCATCTTGGAAGCCCCCTTGAGCACCGCACCTTCCGGATTCGGCGCAATGCCTCCGGTGACAATCAACCCAACGCTTTTGGCCCGTTCGGCGTAGAAACGCGCCATGCGTTCGAAACCATTGGGCGCCTCCTCAAGCCCGGTGTGCATCGAGCCCATCAGGGCCCGGTTACGCAGAGTGGTAAAACCCAGATCCAGTGGGCTCAGCAGGTGAGGATATTTGCTCATTCCGGGGGCTGTAGTGCTCATGGATGCTCCTGATGCCTGTGATTCATTGTTCGATTGAGTGCACGGGATGACCCTGCGCGCATTTGGCTATAAACTATCCAGCATTTCATGGCCGTACAATATCTTTAAATTGGCATTTATTATCTTCACCTTGGTTTTTGATGCATGCGGATCAATACCCGACAAAACCGCCTGGGGGACATCTCAGCCACCTATGTGGCGGTGATGGCGCGCACCCTGGAAGAACGCGGCATCCCTTCCGCCCCCTGGCTGGCGCGATTTCGTATCTCAAGGGGACTGCTGGCAACACCCGGGGCCCGCATCAGCATTCCAAGGTTCATGCGTATGGGGCATGCGGCCATTGGGCTGAGCGAGGATCCCGCACTGGGACTGGCTTTTGGGGAAAACACAAGGCTGACCGACATGGGCTTTGCCGGCATGGCGGCCATCAGTGCCCCGACACTGGGCGCGGCCCTGCGAACACTGATCCGGTTTGAGCGGCTGACGAGTTATAACAGCCGTGGGCACTCCTCCTGCGCCCGTGATGACGAGGGAAGAACACAGGCCACTTTCTATTCCATCAGCCCCTATAACCGCTACAACTGCTTCGTGGTGGACTCAATCCTGGCCGGCTGGGTGCAGTTCCTTCGCCAGCTCAGCGGGGAACAGCTTACGCCTCAGGAAGTGCACATCGAATACGCGTTACCGGATTACGAAGAAGCGCTGCAACAATGGTTTCAGTGCGATGTCTTCTTTTCTTCCAATCAGAACAAACTGGTTCTGCCACCGCAGCTGGACCAACAGCAAAATCCCATGGCGGAACCGGCCCTTCACCGGATCATGGTGGGTCAGTGCGAGCGCGAACACCAGATGATGGCGTCCGGATGGAACGTCATTCAGCGTATCCGCGACGCGGTCACCCCCCACATGAAAGGGGAACCCCCCAATATGGCGGATGTGGCGGCTTCAGTGGGTACAACGCAGTGGGGATTGCGGCGCAGCCTGGCGGAACAGGGCACCAGTTACCGGGCCGTTCTGGATATCATCAGAAGCGAGCTCGCACAGGATTACGTGCGCGACACTACCCTGTCTTTCACCGACATCGCTGACCTGCTCGGTTTCGCGAACCCCAGCGCCTTCCATCGAGCATTCCAACGCTGGTTCGGGGTAACACCGGGAGATTACCGCAAAAGCACAGGTGAGCAGGAAGCTCACATGTCGATGCCATCGTCGGTATCGCCCTCCTCGTCATCGTCCTGATCCCAGAGCAACCAGTCCAACAGCTCTTCTTCATACTCAGACATCACAAAGCCTCCTGTGCGCTTTTCGCTCAGGATATTAGGGCCAGGTGACCGTTTTATGACGGCATGGGAAAAAATGGCGGAGCGGACGGGACTCGAACCCGCGACCCCCGGCGTGACAGGCCGGTATTCTAACCAACTGAACTACCGCTCCAGGCAGGAACGGGCGGGATTATAACGGCGTGGTCGCGCAAGTCAACGGCCACTGCCCCATCAGGCTGAAATGCCCGTCTCTGCCTTTTCTTCGGAATCCCGGGATTGGCGCCGATACTCAATGGGCGTCATACCGGACCAGCGTTTGAAAGCCCGATAAAAGGTACTGGGTTCCGAGAAACCGGTCAGATAAACGATCTCATCGATGGATTCATCGGTCGCCGCCAGTAGCCGACACGCCAGACGGTAACGGAATTGGGAAAGCACCTGATTGAACGAGGTACCCGCGTCGGAAAGACGCGTACGCAGCGTCCTTGGTTTTATATCAAGACGTTCGGCCACTGCGTCCAGAGTGACTTCGCCTGATTCCAGCAGCTCCGCGACCAGTCGTTCGACGCGCCCGACAATATCCTGCTTCTCCAGTTCCGCCATTTTTTCACTGGCGTACTGCTCATGCAGCTGCAACAGACGGGGTTCATGGTGCGGGGAGGGATAATCCAGCAGTGCGCGATCGAAATAAACCCGCGTTTCCCTCTGCTCAAACTCTACTGGACAGCCCAGAATAGCTTCCACGCGCTCCTGACCATGAGCACGCTGATGCTCGAAATGCACCCCCAGAGGCTTGAACTTCCCGTCAGTTACTGAGTTAAAAAAGCGAATAACCCCCTGAACAAAAGCCTCAGAGAAATGCCCGATACGACGGACTTCGCCGGCTGCTGCAGTGAGAATCAGGTAACAGTCGTTGTCATCAATATGAAAATTCAGTTCCGCCGCGTCGGTCAGCAGTCGCTGATAATTCATGGCGCGACGAAGGCCCTCGCCAAAGGTGGGACTGCTCAGAAACAGGTATTCCAGCACATGGCCTTTGTAGGTGGGAAGCTTCTGCCCCAGGTTCAGGCCGATGTCCGGGTCGCCCGTTTCTTCCTCCAGCACCTGCCAGAACAATACCTGAGCAGCATGAGGTGTACGCAGATCCTCCTTCCAGAGGTAGTCCTCGCTGATGTTGAGGCGCCGGAAAACAGCCTGGGTATCAATTCCGGAACACTTCATCGCCTGATAGATCAGACGAAGCATGACTCCGGCATCTCGTTGCTCACTCATAGATGGCTTCCCGCAAAATCACTCCTCATTTGCCGACTTGCCGCAGACCCCTGTCAGCCGGGGTTTGACGCCTGACCAAGCGCCGTGCAAAGCTCGGTAGCGATTTACCCAAACCCTGCGTTCTTTCAACGATCAACTTCACATGAAGCATAGCAGCGAATATGAATAAATCCCGTGATTATCAGTTCAAGGCACCGGCTCTGCCACCACTGTACGCCCGTGCTATCATGCCCGCCACCGGCGGTAAACAGAAGAAAATCTCGGCAAGCAGTATACCCGCACTGGAGGCGACCCTTACAGGGGCCAGAACGGATACTGCGGGGCTCAGCCAGTATCGTACCATCTGCGGTTTCTCTCCCAGCCGTCACTGCCCCATTACCTGGCCACACATTCTGGCGTTTCCACTACACATCCGGCTTATGACGGACCCGGCCTTCCCGCTGCCACTGCTGGGGCTGGTGCACCTCCGAAACAGCATTACGCAGCACCGCGCCATCCACCAGGGTGAATGCCTGGATCTCCGCTGCCGCCTGGATAACGCCACCGAGGCGGAACGTGGCCTGGAATTTGACATTGTTACCGAGGCTCGCAGCAGCGGCAGCCTTGTCTGGGAAGAGTACAGCACCATACTGTTCCGAAAATCCAATGGCGGAGGCAACGGTAAAAAAAGCGAAACGCGCAAACCGGAAATGCTCAGCCAACAGGCAACAATAACGGCGCCGGAGAATATCGGACGCCGCTATGGTCGGGTATCGGGTGACCTAAACCCCATCCATATCCATGCCATAACGGCCAGGGCATTCGGTTTCCCACGTTCCATTGCCCACGGCATGTGGAGCAAAGCCCGCTGCCTTGCCCACCTGCAGGAGACTGGCGTGCAACTGGATGCCTGCCGGGTGCAGTCACGCTTCCAGAAACCTCTACTGCTTCCCGGTTCCGCGATACTGACCTGGAACAGCAATGAAAGCAGCCGGACCTTCAGGCTTCTGAACGCGGATGCGAGTGCACCTCATCTCGAGGGGCTGATTGAGCCGCTCTAACACTCCGAGGCCAGAGGGAGGGTAAACCAGAATTCCGTACCCCCCTCTGGCCGGCGATGAAACCCGATTTCGCCTCCCTGTCCCTGAACCAGGGTACGACAGAGAGAAAGTCCGATCCCCATACCGTCACGCTTGTTGGTGTAGAAGGGATGAAACAGGCGGCTCTCCGCATCGTCCGGCAAACCACAACCGCTATCCGCCACGCTAATACACATCCTCCCCTCATCTTCCAACACCTCGGCACTGACAATCACCGGGTCCCGGGTGTCGGCCATGCGCGAGGCTTCCAGGGCGTTGCGGATCAGGTTCAGAGTGACCTGCTGAACCTGCACCGGGTCGGCCATTACCCTGGGCAGGTGGCGGGGGAGTGACAGCTCCACGGCCACCGCATTGGTCCGTGCATCCACTTCGGCAAACTCCCGGCTTTCAGCAAGCAACCGCGCGATATCGACTTCCTCGCGACCACTCGCCGGTTTCTGAACGAACTGCCTGATCCGCCGAACCACTTCGCTGGCTCGATGGGATTGGGCGGCCATCTTGCCAAGTAATTCTTCCAGCTTTTCCCGATCCAGACTTTCCCGCTCCATCATCCGCGAAACGAGACTGGCATAGTTTGCTATGGCAGTGAGCGGCTGGTTCACTTCGTGCGCAAAGCCGGCGGCCATCTCCCCCATAGTTGAAAGCCGCGATGCGTGAGCCAGCTGCTCACGCTGGACCTCCACCAGTTGCCGAGTCTCCTCCAGAGCCCGTTCCTGGGCAAGCTCTTCACTGATATCCCGGAAAACCAGCACACTGCCGTTGACCTGCCCCCCTTCCAGTCGGGGCGTGGCCCGGTACTCCACCGGAATGGAGCTGCCATCCGGACGCCTGATATGGACACCGCGGCGGACAACGGGCGCTCCGTCGTGGCAGAGTACGCGATCCGCATGCTCACCGGTTCCAGCCCCCGCTGTCGGGAAATGGAGTTCGCGGATTGAGCGCCCGACCAGCGCCTCCTGGGTCACACCATTGATCTCCGCTGCGGCCGGATTGGCGAATGTAATCACGCCCTCGCTATCCAGACCATACACCCCTTCAAACATGGCATTAAGAATGCCCGCCTGATCCCCCTCCAGCTGGCGGTTGCGCGCCTGCAGTGCACGTTCAAGCTGGATGACTCGAACATGGGTATCCACCCGGGCGATCACTTCCTGAGCCTGAAAGGGCTTGGCAATGTAATCCGCCCCACCAACGGCAAAGCCCTGTACCTTGGCATCAACGTCGTTCAGTGCCGAGAGAAAAACAATCGCGCTCAGAGCGGTTGCGGGATCCTCCCTCAAGCGGGCGCATACCTCAAAGCCGTCCATGCCGGGCATCATAATATCCAGCAGAATAACTTGCGGGTGGTGGCGGTGGGCAAGCTGAAGCGCTTTCTCACCGTCGTTGGCAATCAGAAGCTGGTAGCCCTTATCGCGCAGGGTTTCATAAAGCACTTTCAGGTTCTGGGGGTTGTCGTCGACAAGCAGCACACAGGGAGCCCCCCTCAAACTGCCCCCATCATTTTCTGTCACCGGAATGTCGCTCAGTGTGCTCACTCAACCTCCCGAACCGACAGAACCATACGCACCAGCTGAGCCAGCGAATGGGTACCCATCTTGTGCATAACCCGCGAGCGGTGAATCTCAACAGTGCGCTGACTGATATCCAGCTCAATGGCAATCACTTTGTTCGCCTGCCCTGCCATCATCCGCTCCATGATTTCGTGTTCCCGCGGAGTCAGGGTCGCCAGCCGGTCACGGATGAGCTGTTTCTGGGCCAGGGTTTCGCGCTGCTCACGATCGCGCTGGAGTGCCTGGTTGATTTTCTCCAGCAACTGATCCTCGCGATAGGGCTTTTCTATGAAATCATCCGCGCCATGTCGCATTGCCTCCACGGCGAGGGGAACGTCACCGTGGCCGGTCACAAATATGATGGGGAGCATCGAATGACGTTCATTAAGTGCACGCTGGAGGGCCATTCCGTCCATTCCGGGCATACGGATATCGAGAACAATACAGCCGGCCATGTCAGGGGACCAGTCGGCAAGAAATGCCTCCGCCTGTTCGTATGACGCCACCCTCATCCCTTCTGACTGCAACAGCATCGCCAGGGAATCCCTGACCGCCTCATCATCTTCTACAACGAATACCGTCTCTTCAGCATCTCCCATGTTCAGGCTCCCGCTTCCTGTGTGCGTCGAAAACCAACAAGTTAATCCGGTTCGGCACCCGGCGTATACCCATCCTCAATTTCCGGCGCCACGGTGGTGGGGTCAATCCGCTGCGAAAACCAGTTCATTCGCCAGTCAAGATGTGGCCCCGTGGCACGCCCGGTGGCCCCGACTTCGGCCACCAGGTCACCCTGGCGGACTTCATCGCCCACTTCCGCGTGCAGTCGACTCAGGTGCATCAGCGTTGAGGAGACCCCATAACCGTGATCAATGATCAATGTGCCACCGGAAAAGTAGAGATCGGGTTCCGCCAGGGTTACCACCCCATCAGCCGGTGAAAGCACCTCCGTGCCTGTCGGTGCCGCCACGTCCACCCCATAATGCGGCTGCCGGGGTTCTCCATTGAAATAGCGCTGACTGCCATAGACGCCGGTAATGGGCCCCTCCACCGGCCAGACATAGTCTCCCAGAAAGTCTTCCCGCTCAGTCACTTCCGCCCGCGCCCGGCGCACCTGAGAGGCTTCATCGCGAATGCGC
>SLIH01000240.1 GCA_007135745.1 Halomonas sp.
CCACAGGCAACCAGGATGGTCACAGCCAGAGAAATCATGACCCCCAGCGTCAAGGCAGTTCCGAAAAGCTGGACTATGCAGGAACTCGCCCGCTTCCTTACCGACAATGAAATCACCGGCAGCCCCGTGAGCGACAATGACGACAACATAATCGGCATTGTCACCCTGAAGGACATTGCCGATTTCAGCTGGAAGCGCACGGAACCTGACACAGAAGAGCGCCTAACGCCCGAAGAACGCGATGAAGCACGGCGTCTCAAGCAGCTTGTTTTCGAAGGCATGTCCCGGATGCCTGTGGAAGTCTACGACATCATGACACCCATGGTGCGCTCGGTTGAGCAGGAAACCGACGTGCGCACCATAGCGGACATCATGATGGAGGAGCACCTCCACCGCATTTTTGTCACCAAGGGGAATACAATTACCGGTATCATCACCACCTATGACATGCTAAAGCTTGTGGCTGATCCGGAACTCACCGGCCGCTGCCTCGACTGAGCGACACCAGTCCGGGATGACCCGGCTGCAGCAGCGGGCGGGGGAATGAATTCAACGTGATGGAAGGTGTCATCTATGGCCCGGGAACCCCGGTCGCAAACCAAGATGTTCGTACTGGATACCAACGTCCTCATCCACGACCCAGGCGCCCTGCTGAATTTTGAGGAGCACGATGTCATCATTCCGATGACCGTGCTGGAAGAACTCGACCAGCTCAAGAACGGCAAACAGGCGATTGCAGCGGACTGCCGGCAAGCCATTCGTACGATCGATAAGCTGCTGAGCAACGCCTCGCCCAAGGCTATTGAAACGGGGGTTCCCATCACCCGCGGCGAAAAATCGGCCCCGCTCGGCACACTCTCCATCCTGATGGCCGCGGATCGGGAAAATCTGCACCACCTCCCGGATCATCTCAACGACAACCGCATCATCAACATGCTCGCAGACCTCCAGGCCCGCCATCGCGGCCGGCAGATCATCCTGGTGAGCAAAGACATCAACATGCGCCTGAAAGCGAGGGGCTTTGGTGTCGAAGCGGAGGATTACCATACCGACCAGCTGGTTGACGACATCAAACTGCTCCCAACGGGCTACCACGAGTTCTCGCCTTCATTCTGGGAAGGGATCGAGAAGGTCGATACCATCCAACGCGAGGGAATAACCGAACACATTATTCCGCGAACCGAAGAACTGGCCGATTACAACATCAACGAATTCATTTTCGATGCTCAGGGCTTTATAGGTCGTATCAGCGAAGTAGAGGAAGACCGGCTCGTGCTGCAGGATCTCCAGCGCGAGGATCTGATGGGGCAGGAAGTCTGGGGCTTGTCACCAAGAGACCTTTATCAGAGCCTTGCACTCCATCTCCTGCTCGATCCGGACATCCACCTGGTCAACCTCACCGGTTCAGCCGGGTCCGGAAAGACCATACTGGCCCTGGCCGCAGCCATAGAGCTGACGGTCGCCAGTAAACAGTATAAACGTATCATCGCAACACGAAGCACCCAGGGGCTGGACGAAGACATCGGCTTTCTCCCGGGCACAGAAGCCGAAAAAATGGAACCCTGGCTCGGCGCCATCGTCGACAACCTGGAAGCACTGCACGAAGATGACGAGAACATGCACAGCAGCGTGGATTACATCCTCAGCAAGGTACCTCTGCACTTCAAGTCCCTGAACTATATCCGCGGACGCAGCTTCCAGCACAGCCTTATCATCATTGATGAAAGCCAGAACCTGACCCCACACCAGATGAAAACCATCATCACCCGGGCAGGAACCGGCAGCAAGGTCGTTTGCCTGGGCAATCTGTCCCAGATCGACACCGCCTACCTCAGCCCCCTGAGCTCAGGACTGACCTATATGACCGAGCGCTTCAAAGGTTTCAAATACGGCGGCCACATTCACCTCCAAGGCGTCCCCCGCTCGCCGTTGGCGGAATACGCGGAAGAGAATTTGTAGGAGTTACAAGTTACAGGTCAGAGGGCCTCACAACTTGTAACTAGCAACTTGTAACTTGCAACTCATCCCTTCAACTCTGCCCCGAATCCGGTGGTTTGTCTTCCTCCCGTGGCTCGGGGGGTGGGTCCTGGTTCTGGTCCGGTTCCCAGGGGTGATTGGCCATGGGTTCTTCGCCGGGAAGAGGCTTATAACGATCCCTGAACGCATCCATGGTTTTCATGGCTTCGTCCAGTTCATCAAAGCGGGCTACGTGATACAGGGCCTCCCCTTCGTTGACCAAAGGCAGATTGTTGATGCCCACCACAATGCCCGCGATGCTGCTCAGCACCGGCACTTCGGAGTGGCCAAAGGGGTCAGCGACAATGGCGAGTTTCTGCCCCTTGCTGACGCGATAGCCGATACCCGCAATGGGGCGCATGATGCCATCGGTCTCGGCTCTCATCCAGGTGGAGTTGGATGCCACTTCCGAACGCTTGGGGGGCTTCTTGCGCTGGCGCCTTGTTTCCTTCGGCAGCATTTCCAGCGCACGCATCACCCGGCGTATGCCGCGCACCCCCGTGTTGATACCGATTTCATCAAAGCGTAACGCCTCACCCGCCTCGTAGGTCACAACCGGCACGCCCTGGGAATCGGCGTAGTCGCGCAATGTTCCAGAGCTCAGCCGCGAGTTGATCACTATGGGCGCGCCAAAGGCCTCCGCCAGATCTGCGGAACCGGAATTTTCCAGGTCCGCGCGGATCTGCGGCAGATTGAAGCGGTGTATCGCGCCCGTGTGCAGATCAATCACATGAGAGGCTTTATCGAGCACCTGTGTGCGGAACAGGTAGGCCACACGCCCCGCCAGAGAGCCTTTTTCCGAGCCCGGAAAACTCCGGTTCAGATCCCGCCGGTCTGGAAGGTAACGGGACTGATGCAGAAAACCGAAGACGTTGACGATCGGCACCGCCAGCAGCGTACCGCGCAGACGCTGCAGCCCCCGGGTACGCAGCAGTCGGCGAACGACCTCTACGCCATTAATCTCGTCACCATGAATGCCGCCGCAGACCAGTAGCACCGGTCCATCCCTGCGGCCATGGATAACCTCCACAGGGATGTGCAGCGGCGTCTGGGTGTAGAGCTTGGCAATGGGCACCTCCACCCGTTCACGGCTTCCCGGTGCAACACGCACACCACCCAATTCAAAGGCCGCTCTCCTTCCCATGGCTAACCTCGTGCCCCCTTGGTTGCGGTACGCCAAGGCTTGGCCCGCTTCTCGATGAATTCCACAATCATGCCGGCAATGTTCTTGTTCGTGGCCGTCTCGATACCCTCAAGACCGGGCGAGGAATTAACTTCCATGACCAGGGGGCCACGGCTGGAGCGCAAAAGGTCCACACCGGCCACATTGAGCCCCATGGCCTTGGCCGCGGCAACCGCCGTTTTGCGTTCGCTCGGTGTAATCCGAACCAGGGAGGCCGAACCGCCCCGATGAAGGTTGGAGCGAAACTCGCCTTCTCCCGCCTGGCGCTTCATGGAGGCGATGACCCGGTCCCCGATAACAAAACAGCGGATATCGGAACCGGCAGATTCCTTGATGAATTCCTGCACCAGAATGTCGGCCTTCAGGCCCATGAAGGCTTCGATAACACTCTCCGCCGCCTTGCGAGTCTCGGCCAGTACCACCCCGATACCCTGGGTACCTTCGAGCAGTTTGATCACCACGGGCGTTCCGCCGACCATTCGGATAAGGTCGGGAACGTCATCGGGCTTGCTGGCGAAACCAGTGATGGGCATTCCCAACCCCTTACGACTGAGCAACTGCATGGAGCGCAGTTTGTCTCTGGCTCGGGTGATGGCAACGGATTCGTTAACCGGGAAAACCCCCATCATTTCAAACTGGCGCAACACAGCCGCACCGTAGAAGGTCACCGAGGCACCGATTCGAGGTATGACCACATCGAAATCGTCCATCACCTCGCCCCGATAATGCATACTCGGCTGGGACGGCGTAATGTTCATGTAGCAATGAAGAAAATCCAGAACCTGGACGCTATGGCCACGTTTCTTGCACTCCTCCACCAGACGTCGGGTGGAGTAAAGGCGCTTGTTACGTGACATGATGGCTATTCTCATGACTTACTCCTCACGTGGCTTACCTGCCAGATAGGACGCCCCTGGGTCCACGCGCATCGCATCTGGCATTCCAGTGCGCCCGAGCAGCATCCGAAAGCGCATGGTGTCGCGATTGGTCAGGGTCATCTCAATTGGCCATTGGTAGGGCCCGATCCATAAACGCGTTTCAATAACGTAGCGAAGCTCCCGATGTCCCCCGGAATCGGCAACCATCCGTTGGTCAAGCAGCGGCGCATCACAGGCGACCACCCGCTGCGTGCGGAGCTGACTGGGATGGACCCAGAAACGTACCCGCTGCTGGCCCTGCTCTTCGTAGGGTTCAAGCCTGAAGGTGTGCAGGCAGGACGTTCGCGCCCCGGTGTCCACCTTTGCTTTCAGTTTGGGAATCCCCAGCTCGGGCAGGCCGACCCACTCGCGCCAACCAACCCAGAAAGCGCCGGCTGGCTGGTGCTCCAAATGCCTCATGCACCCTCCTTACCCGAATGCTCGCTGCTGGAATCCCCGGCACTCGGACCCGGGGAAACCATCGCCACCGGAATGGGGGTGGTATGCTTTCCGGCATAAAGGCTCGTATGCGGGAAGGGTATTTCTATATCTTCCCGATCGAATGCAGCCTTAACGGCAAACATCATTTCACTGCGTACTTCCCGTAAATCCTCACGCCGCACCCAGAAAGAGAGCTGCAGATTGATCGAAGAGGCACCAAACTCCTGCATCAATACAAAAGGCTGAGGCTCTTCCATACAGCGCGGATTGGCGTTGACCAGATCAAGCAGTAGCTGCTTCACGCGATCAGCGTTTTCCCCATAGGCGATACCAATGGGGAGGTCCAGTCGCCGGATCGGGAAACGGGTGAAATTGGTCACCGTCGACTTGATCAGGGTCTCGTTCGGAATCCGAACATACAGGTTGTCCAGGGTACGGAGTTTGGCGCTGAGCAGATCAATGCCCACCACCTCACCGCGAATGCCATCCACCTCGATGAAATGCCCCAGCTCAAACGGGCGCTCGGCCAGCAGAAAGAACCCGCTGATGACATTGGAAGCCGAGGTCTGGGACGCAAACCCGATGGCCACTGTCAGGATACCCGCCGCACCAAGCAGCACGCCGATCTGGAATCCAGACTCCCTCAGCGCAAGGAACAGGAACAGGACAATCACCGTATAGAACACCATGCGCTTGAGCAGCACCCGGTGGTGTCGCGTCATGCGATCCTGGGTAAACCGGTCCAGCATGCGCCCCAATACGGTGGCCAGGGCCACCCCGAGAACAATCCAGATCAGGGGCCTGATCCAAAGTAGCAACATTTCAGCGCTGAACAGCGACTGCCACTCCATTCAATCGTGCTCCCTATCCAAAAATACGATCTATGGCCTTGATAAGCTGACCCTTTTCCAGGCCAACGCGAGCCTCTGAGACCCGCTCGCAGGGGCCAGCCTCGGGCGGTGGCTTACCGTCAAAATTCAACGACGCCGTTGCCAGGTCTTTTTCGCAGGTGACCGTTACACCCGGCGTCCACAACCACCTGTTTGTACCACCCTCGGGGTTCTGCTGATAGAGCCGAAGAAGGTGTGTGGGAAGACTTAAGCGCTCAAGCAACAGAGCGCTCTTGCGCTCATTGACGATGTGTATTGCCGTATTGGCTCGCCAGGGACGGCGAGGCACCGCTTCGGCAGCCAGTCGGGCGTAAGTCTTGGTGGCATAACAGAGCTCCCCTTCCATGGTGTCGCGCCCCATCCAGGTCCAGGACGGCACCATCACCGGCAGCTCCATCAGCATGCGGTCCTCCTTGCCCACGACCAATTGCATCCAGACAATGGTGCTGAGATAGAAGGTTGAGCTGGCCCCGGGGGGAAGGTAAACCGGATTATGGGGGCGAATGACCACGGGGCGATCCGCGAGCGCGGGCCGGAAGCGCAGCACAGGGGACTCTCCCGCCCGAACAAAACGCTCCAGCGTTTTTTCCTGCTCCGGTACAACAAAGCCCAACTGTTGGTGCCAGACAGTGTCCTCCCCGGCACGCTCATACCGTTCAGTTCGAACCTGCCATTCCTGGTCCAGAAGTGTTACCCAGAGACGCAGCCCGCCCAGCTCGTTGAACAGCGTCTGCCCCGACTGCATTTCGATGTCCAGGCACCACTGCCCATTCAGCTCCGGTGCCGTGTTTTCCGATTTTTTCTGAGTTTCTTCCATGCGGGATCCGGTAGGGTTCAGCCCAAAACTATAATCCAAAGAGCCTGTCTCAGCGAATACCTGACACACTAAGCTGAAAATCACCCACTGAAAAGCAGACTTTGCTTCTCCATAACGGGAGTGCCCCATGACTGAGCTGGTCTGGTTCCGTAATGACCTGCGCCTGGCCGACAATCCGGCCCTGACAGCCGCCTGTGCCACTGGGCACGCCGTGGAGGCCTGCTATCTGATCACACCGGATCAATGGCGACAACATGACTGGTCTCCCGCAAAGACAGACCTGTTGCTGCGCAGCCTCCAGGATCTGGGAAACGATCTTTCTCGACTGGGTATACCCCTTCACACCGTCGAGCTCAACACCTTCGCCGACTGTCCTGCCGCACTTGAGAAGCTTTGCCAATCCCGCTCGATCCGGCAGGTACATGCCAACGAGGAATACTGCGTGAATGAACGCAAACGGGACCGCGAGGTGCTGAAGCACCTCCGCACGAGACACCGCAGGTTTCTGGTCTACCGGGACCAGACGGCCATTCCCGTGGATCAACTCCTGACCGGGAAAAATCAGCCCTACCGTGTTTTTACCCCCTACTCACGGGCCTGGTGGCAATGGCTCGACAGAAATCCCGTGCAGCTTCTGCCTAGACCCGGGGCTCCTGGCGCTCCACTGCCCCCCGCCAGGATACCAACGCTGCCGGCATGGCACTCCGCCAAAGCACAGTGGATAGCAAGCGGAGAGGCCGGGGCGCACACTGCGCTGGAACGCTTTCTGGAGTCTCGAATTGGTCGATATCGCGAGAAACGCGACTTTCCCGCAGCCGAGGCGACCAGTGTGCTCTCCCCCTACCTCGCATTGGGCATTCTCTCACCGCGCCAGTGCATTGCCG
>SLIH01000135.1 GCA_007135745.1 Halomonas sp.
CCCGCTCCCCAGTAAGGCAGAAATCAGAACAGCAGAGGCAAACCTAATGCAATTTACCCAGGAACACGAATCACTGCGCAAGACGGTCCGGGATTTTGTTGAGAAAGAGATTAATCCCAATTGCGACCAGTGGGAAAAAGACGGGCGGTTTCCAATTCATGAGATCTTCAAGAAGCTGGGCGATCTGGGGCTTCTGGGTATCCAGAAGCCGGAAGAATACGGGGGCATGGGACTGGACTACAGCTACAACCTCGTGGCCGCCGAAGAACTCGGCATGGCCGCTGCCGGTGGGCCGCCGCTGGCCATTGGCGTGCAGACCGACATGTGCACCCCGGCGCTGGCGAACTTCGGTTCCCACGAACAGAAAGAAGAATTCCTGCGCCCGGCCATTGCCGGTGAAAAGGTCGGCTGCATCGGCGTCTCCGAAGTCGGTGCCGGCTCCGACGTCGCCGGCATGAAAACCACCGCCCGGCCCGACGGCGATGACTACATCATCAACGGCCACAAAATGTGGATCACCAACTCGCCCAGCGCCGACTTCATCTGCCTGCTCGCCAACACCTCCGAAGGCAAACCGCACAAAAACAAAAGCCTCATCATGGTGCCCATGGACACCCCCGGCATCACCGTCGCCCCTCACCTGGACAAACTCGGCATGCGCAGTTCCGAAACCGCCCAGGTCTTCTTCGACGACGTGCGCGTACCCCAACGCTACCGCATCGGCGCCGAAGGGACCGGCTTCATGATGCAGATGCTTCAGTTCCAGGAAGAACGCCTCTGGGGTGCCGCCAACATCCTCAAGGCACTCGAAGGCTGCGTAAACAAAACCATCGACTATACCCGCGAGCGGGAAACCTTCGGTCAGCCCCTGATCAACAACCAGGCCATCCACTTCCGCATGGCCGAACTGCAGACCGAAATCGAAGCCCTCCGCGCCCTCACCTACCAGGCCTGCGAACTGCATATCGCCAAAAAGGATGTTACCCAACTGGCATCCATGGCCAAGCTCAAGGCTGGACGACTCGGCCGTGAAGTCACCGACAGCTGCCTGCAATACTGGGGCGGCAACGGCTACATGTGGGAAAACCCCGTGGCACGGGCCTACCGCGACGTACGCCTGGTCTCCATTGGTGGCGGCGCCGATGAAATCATGCTCGGCATCATCTGCAAACTCATGGGCATACTGCCCGGCAAGCAGAAAGGAGGTGCGGAATGAACCAACTGCCCGACTGCGACACCCTCGCTCTGGATCGGCAGGGCGGCATACTGCACATCACCCTCAACCGGCCCGAAAGCCGCAACGCCATGAGCCTCGCCATGGTGGAAGAATTGCGGGGACTTTTCGGTGAAATCGCGGATGACACCGATATCCGCGCCGTCGTTCTCCGTGGTGCCGAAGGCCACTTCTGTGCCGGCGGCGACGTCAAGGACATGGCTGCGGCACGGGGCCAGAAAGTGGAAGTCGGAGAGGATCCCTTCTTCAAGCTCAACCGGGCTTTCGGCTATCTCCTGACCGAAGTGGAAAACGCACCCCAGACCACGGTCGCGGTACTGGAAGGCGCGGTTATGGGTGGCGGCTTCGGACTGGCCTGTGTTTCGGACATCGCCCTGGCTCACAGCAACGCAAAATTCGGTCTGCCAGAAACCAGTCTCGGCATCACGCCCGCCCAGATAGCGCCCTTTGTGGTACGCCGCATCGGCCTGACCCAGGCGCGACGACTGGCCCTGACCGGCCACCGGTTTGATGGCCGCGAAGCCCTGGCAGTAGGCGTGGTGCATGACTGCGCCGAAGATACCCAGACCCTGGACAAACAGCTCGCGGAAACCCTTGATCGCATCCGCCACTGCGCTCCCGGCGCAAGCCGCCTGACCAAAAAATTGCTTCTGTCGGTGGAGAAAGAACCGCTTGAACAGTTGCTGGATTCCGCCGCCAGAGACTTTGCGCGGGCGATCCGTGGCCAAGAAGGGCAGGAAGGGACTATGGCGTTTGTGCAGAAGCGGAAGCCCAAGTGGGTTGAATGAAGGAGCAGGTTGCAGGTCGCAGGTTTCAGGTCAAACCCACCTTCAACCTGAGACCCACACGGATCACCGGAAAGGTAGAGTGACATGTTCAACAAGATTCTGATCGCCAATCGGGGCGAGATTGCGGTTCGGGTGATCCGCACCGCCCAGTCCATGGGGTACCGGACTGTGGCTGTTTTCAGCGAACCGGACAGCGGCGCCCCCCATGTAACGCTCGCCGATGAAGCTGTGTGCATCGGCCCGGCTGCAGCCAGCGCTTCCTATCTAAACATCGAGGCCATCATCGAGGCAGCCAGGCGTACCGGGGCGGATGCCGTCCATCCCGGATACGGTTTTCTCTCGGAGAACGCTGCTTTCGTTGCCGCCTGCGACGAGAACAATATCACCTTCATCGGACCGCCCGCCGGGGCCATGGAGCTCATGGGCAGCAAACGTCGCTCAAAGGAAGCCATGGCCGAGGCCGACGTGCCCACGGTCCCCGGCTTCCAGAGCTCTGACACCAACCCCAGCCCCTGGCAAAAGGCCGCCGAAGAGATCGGTTACCCCGTCATGATCAAGGCCTCGGCCGGCGGTGGCGGTCGCGGCATGCGCCTGGTGCACGAGCCGAAAAACCTGGCAGACGAACTGCAACGGGCCCGTTCCGAAGCGGAGAACGCCTTTGGCGACGGCGAGCTGATTCTTGAGAAAGCCATTGTGCGCCCCCGCCATATCGAGATTCAGGTCTTTGCCGACAAAGCCGGCAATGCCATTCACCTGGGCGAACGGGACTGCTCGGTCCAGCGTCGCCACCAGAAAGTGGTCGAAGAAGCGCCCTCGCCCTTTGTCGATGAAGAAATGCGTCAGGCCATGGGCGAAGCTGCCGTCAAGGCGGCGCAGGCCTGCGGTTATGTCGGCGCCGGAACCGTTGAATTCATCGTCGACGAACAGCGCAAATTCTATTTCCTCGAAATGAACACCCGCCTGCAGGTGGAACACCCGGTCACCGAAGAAGTTACCGGCCTCGATCTGGTCGCGCTGCAACTGCGCATCGCGGCTGGCGAGCCACTGCCTCTGACCCAGGAGCAGGTTCGCATCGAAGGGCACGCCATTGAAGTGCGCCTTTACGCGGAGGACCCGGCCGCCAACTACATGCCCCAGACCGGCCCGGTCCACCGCTGGGAACCCGCTACCGGCGATGGCATCCGCGTGGACAGCGGCATCCGATCCGGCATGGCGGTTACGCCGCACTACGACCCCATGATCGCCAAGGTCATCGCCCGCGGCCCCGACCGGGACACCGCCCGCCGGCGTCTGGTCCGGGCGCTTGAGGACACCCTGTTACTGGGTGTGACCCATAACGCCTGGTTCCTGTCACGCATACTCGCGCACCCCACCTTTGCCCAAGGGGAAGCCACCACCGCCTTCCTCGATACGGAATTCGCGGACGACGTCAGCCTGCAACCGCTGACCGCATCGAGCAAGGAACTGGCCGTTGCCGCGCTCATTCTCTATCGCAGCAGCCTCCAGAGTGGGCATGAAGACCGCGCGGGCTGGAGCAACAGCCTGCCCAGCCCCTGTCCCGTCTTGCTCGTCGAAGGCGAACGACAGCACTGGGTCCGGCTCCAGGAGACCACCGAAGGCACGGAAGCACGAGTTGGAGAATCCACACACCAGCTTCAGGTTGAGACGGAAACCGAAAGCGGCCTGGTCTTCACTGCCGATGGGGTGCGTCAGCAATGCCAATATCACCGAGCCGATGAAACCCTATATTTGCACTACACCGGACGCTCACTGGCCCTGCTCGATCAGACCCACGCCCCGGCACGCCGGGCGGGCGACGTCGGCACAGGAAAAATACGGGCAACCATGGACGGCGCAGTGATTGAAGTCACGGTGGCGGAAGGGGACACTGTGCAGCAGGGGCAGACGCTCGCGGTTCTGGAAGCCATGAAGATGGAGCACCCTTTGAAAGCGGACTGCGACGGCACCGTATCGGACCTTAAGGTCAGTGCCGGTGATCAGGTGCGCACCAAACAGGTTCTGATGACGGTGACACCGACCAGCTCAGACGATCAGGAGACCAACAGCCATGGCGAGTGAACTCAACGGCAAAACGATTTTCATCACCGGCGCCAGTCGCGGTATTGGGCGCTCCATCGCCCTGGCCTGTGCCCGCGAAGGCGCCAACATCGTCATTGCTGCCAAATCCGACCAGCCGCACCCCAAGCTGCCAGGCACCATTCACAGTGTGGCCGAAGAAGTGGAGGCAGCCGGCGGCAAGGCGCTGGCCCTGAAGCTTGATGTACAGGATGACAGCGGCGTCCATGCCGCCATGAAACAAGCGGCCGATCACTTTGGCGGCATTGACTGCCTGGTCAACAACGCCGGCGCCATCCGGCTGCAGGGCGTGGCCCAACTGCCGCCGAAACGCTACGATCTCATTCAGTCCATCAATGCCCGGGCGGTATTCATCTGCAGCCAGGCAGCCCTGCCCTGGCTTAGCCAGTCGGATCACGGCCACATTCTCAACCTGTCGCCGCCGATCAACCTCAACCCCAAGTGGTTCGCCCAGTACGCGCCCTACACCATCAGCAAGTACGGCATGTCCATGCTGACCATTGGCATGGCGGAAGAATTCCGCAAGCACCCCATTGCCGTGAACGCGCTCTGGCCCCGAACCCTGATCGCCACCGCCGCGATAGAATACGAAGTGGGTGGCCCGGATATGATGAAACGTGGCCGCAAGCCCGAGATCATGGGCGATGCTGCCTGCGCCCTGCTGCGCCGGCCCCCGACCCGCACCACCGGTCAGTGCATGATCGACGACGAAGTACTGCGCGAGGAAGGCATTACCGATCTGGAACACTATCGCTACGATCCGGACGGACCGGAACTGATGAACGACCTTTTTCTTGACGAATAATCCCACAACCGTGGAGGGAGCCCTATGAGCACGACGGACGTCATTCGACCACGGGATGTATTGCGCAAGGTACCCAGCCTGCTGCGACGTTTCCCTTTCCTGGCCAGAGGCTATTACTACTACGCCCTGCGCAAAGACAATAAACCGCTCACCCTGGGCACCCTGGTCGAACGTAACGCTCGCCGGCACAGCGAACGCACGGCCATCTTCTACGACGACCACAGAATCACCTACCACGAGTTCAATACCTGGGCCAATCAATACGCCCACTTCTTCCGGATACAGGGCCTGCGCAAGGGCGACACCATCGCCATCTTCCTGGAAAACCGCCCGGAACTGCTCGCCGCTCTGACCGGTGCCGCCAAGGTCGGAGTGGCCTGCGCCATGATCAACACCTCCCAGAAAGGCCACGTGTTGTCCCACAGCATCAGCCTGGTCCGGCCAAAGATGATTGTCGTAGGCGAAGAACTCCGGGAAACCCTGGACGAAATACGCGGCGAACTCCCCCACGGCGAACCGGAACGCTTCCTGTACCTGGCCGACACCGACACCCGCGTCCACTACGGCCAGACGCCCGAAGGCTACGAAAACCTGGCCGCACTGGTCAGCGGTTGCGAAACGGAAAACCCCGTACTCAGTGACCCGCCACGCCTGGGCGACACTGCCGTCTACCTGTACACCTCCGGCACCACCGGCCTGCCCAAGGCCGCCCCCGGAAGCCATCGCAAATTCTGCAAGGCCTACGGCGGCTTCGGCCTCATGTCACTGAGCATGACCCCGGATGATGTGCTCTACTGCAGCCTACCCTTCTACCACGGCACCGCCTTGCTGGTGTGCTGGGGCTCCGTACTCGCGGGCGGTTCCGCCCTCGTCATGAAACGCCGCTTCAGCGCCAGCGCCTTCTGGGACGACGTCCGCTTCTACGGCGCCACCACCTTCGGCTACGTGGGCGAACTCTGCCGTTACCTGCTCAACCAGCCGCGCACGGCCCAGGATCGCAACCATCCGCTGCGAAAAATGGTAGGAAACGGCCTCCGCCCCTCCATCTGGAACGAATTCAAGGATCGCTTCGGCATCGAACAGGTCGCCGAACTCTACGCCTCCAGCGAAGGCAACATCGGCTTCACCAACGTCTTCAACCTCGACCGAACCGTCGGCATGTCTACCGCGCCCTACGCCCTGGTGAAATACAAAGAAGGCACCAAAGAACCCATCCGCAACGAACAGGGCTGGCTCGAAGAAGTGGAACAGGGCGAACCCGGCCTCCTGCTGGGCGAAATCACCAAAAAATGGCAGTTCGAAGGCTATACCCAGAAAGAAGCCACGGAAAAATCCATCGTCCGCGACGCCTTCAAAAAAGGCGACGCCTGGTTCAACACCGGCGACCTCATGCGCAACATCGGCTGCCGCCACCTCCAGTTCGTCGACCGCATGGGCGACACCTTCCGCTGGAAAGGTGAAAACGTCTCAACCACCGAAGTCGAAAACATCATCGACGGCTACGGCGGCATCGAAGAAGCCATCGTCTACGGCGTGGAAGTCCCCGACGCCGACGGCAAAGCGGGCATGGTCACCCTGGTACCAAGCGAAGGCCACCTGGACCTGGACGCACTCCACCGCTACCTCACGGAAAACCTCCCACCCTACGCGGTTCCCGTGTTCGTGCGCATCGCCGAGGAAATCCCCAAAACCGGCACCTTCAAGTACAAGAAAACCGATCTGCAGAAACAGGGCTACCATCCTATCGACCAGGACGATAGGGTTTATGCTTTGCTGCGCGGCAAGGACGGGTACCAGAGGCTGGACGACAAAACCGTAAAAGCCATCGAGAGCGGTGAACAGCCTTTATAAGACGTGGGCAATGGTCGAACATCCATGTTGATTCTGAAGACAAATAAAGGGATCCCGTTTAGGGATAGTCTTCGGGAGGCAGCTCACTGATGATGGACCACAATACTGGAATCCAAGCAAAATGATCGGGCCATAAGGCGACGGACCCTTTTCCGGGATGCTCTTCGGCCAGGGATGGCCGAAGCGCAGCGTACATGGACGTATTCATAGCGTATCCCGGAAAAGGGTCCGTCGCCTTATGGCTTGCACCAAGGCAAAAAACAAAGCGAGCCACCACTGAATGAGCAAATCAATCTACTGCTTCCAGGACGACGCCCTCGGCGACCACGATGCCGTAGGATTGGCCCAACTGCTTCGGGAAGGA
>SLIH01000084.1 GCA_007135745.1 Halomonas sp.
AGCGCCAGCCGCTGCTGGACTCCATGGCATTCAGTTCGAGTTCCTTGCCGCAGACAAGTGACAGAGATTGGCCCGTGCGACCAATCCAGTAGAACGGCATGCGGAAAAGCGCCGGTGGAATCAGATCAGTGCTTTTCAGCGTATGGATGGCGAACTCGCCGTCCAGAACCGTTATTTCTGCTGCCATCTTTGAATACTCCAGAAAGTTGAAAGCCGCCAACCCTACTGATGCGCATCGACCGTACCGATTTCTCAGTGATGCGGTTACACTGGGGCGGGACCCTGTATTGAACCTCAAAAACAGCCCTGGCGCACGGACCCTTTTAAAAGTCAGGTTAAAAGGGTGCGAACCGGCTCGCAATTTGGAACGGAGACTGTATTGCCAACGGATATTCTGCTTTTTGGCGGTCTGCTGCTGTCCATCAGTATACTGCTTAGTCCCCTCTCCACCCGAATCGGGATGCCGATTCTGCTGCTGTTTCTCGCTATCGGCATGCTGGCGGGAGAGGACGGCCTCGGGTTCCTGCTATTCGATGATTTTGAAGCCGCTTTCCTGGTTGGCAATCTTGCTCTGGCCATCATACTGCTTGATGGTGGTTTGCGCACCCGCGCGGAAAGCTTTCGGGTGGGCTTGCGGCCAGCACTCGGCCTTGCCTCGCTTGGTGTCATTCTGACCGCAGTGATTACGGGGCTGGCGGCCACATGGATTTTTGACCTGCCCTGGGTCGTTGGGCTGCTGATCGGAACCATCGTCTCCTCTACCGACGCCGCGGCGGTTTTTGCGCTTCTGCAGGGGCGGGGGCTGCACCTGAACGATCGTGTTTCCGCTACCCTGGAGATCGAATCCGGCAGTAACGATCCCATGGCGATCTTCCTTACTCTGGTCTTGCTGGGGATCATACTGCAGCCGGATGAAGCCTCTGGTATGGCCATGATTGCGCTGCTGATCCAGCAGTTTGGTCTGGGCGCCCTGGGCGGCTGGCTTGGCGGAATCGCGCTGGCCTGGATATTGAACCGTATCCAACTGGTTCCCGCCTTCTATCCCCTGCTGGTGGCTGCCGGGGGGTTGGTGGTTTTCGGGGGTGTGAATCAGCTTGGCGGCAGCGGTTTTCTGGCCATCTATCTGGCCGGCGTGGTGCTTGGCAATCGCCGCGTGCGCATGCTTCCGGCCGTGCTGCAGATGCATGATGGGCTGGCCTGGCTGGCCCAGATGATTCTTTTCCTCTTCCTGGGACTGCTGGTGACGCCCTCCCAGATGGCCAGCGTGATTTTCCAGGGTCTTGCCGTGGCGGCGGTACTGATTCTGGTGGCGCGTCCGCTTGCGGTCCTGCTCACACTCTGGCCTTTCGGATTTCAATGGCGCGAACAGGCATTTATCGGGTGGGTGGGGCTGCGTGGGGCCGTGCCCATTGTTTTGGCGCTGTTTCCCGTTATGGCAGGCGTTGAACACGCGCACCTGCTTTTCAACGTGGCTTTCTTTGTGGTGCTGGTTTCGCTGCTGGTTCAGGGAACAACCCTGACGCCCCTGGCGGCCTGGCTGAGGCTGGAGGTTCCCGCCGGCAAGGAGCCGAAGCGTCGCATGCCTCTGGATTTACCTTCAGCTGGCGATCACGAGTTGCTGCTTTTTGCCCTTCAGGGCGAGCGCTGGAATGATGCCAGCACTCTCGGTCAGATACGTCTGCCCGAAGACACGGTCTTTTCGGGAGTTTTCCGTGACGGCGAGCTGTTGGCCCCCGATGCGGATCTGACAGTCCAGCGAGGTGACGTGGTTGCGTTGCTTGCTTCGAGCGGTCAGATGGAAGCCCTGGGCCGCCTGTTCGAGGACCGGCCAAGAACCAGTCCGCTGGAGGAAAAACAGTTCTTTGGCGAGTTTGTTCTCAATGGTGAGGCAACCATTGGGGATGTGGAACAGTTTTATGGTATCGATATCAGCGGCTATGACCCCGACCTCTCGCTATCAACCTGTTTCCAGCATGCCCAGGGTCACCCTGTTGTAGGGGATAAACTGCGGCTTGGGCCGTTGAAACTTGTCGTGAAAGCGGTTTCCGGTGATCAGGTGACGCGGGTTGGCCTCAATCTCCATAGTCGGAAAGAGACGAAACATCGTGAGTAAAGGGCTCCGGAATGAACGCCAATGAATGGAAAGTCGAACTGGCCCTGGAACCACACCCCGAAGGGGGCCATTTTCATCGTTTCTTTGCCAGCCCTGTAACCGTGCGGACGGCCCGGGGGGAGCGGCCGACCATGACGGCCATCCACTATCTCCTGGAAGCGGGGGAGTACAGCGCCTGGCATCGGTTGAAAAGTCATGAATTATGGCACTGGCATGATGGCGGGCCACTGCTCATCCACTGCCTGGACGACGCCGGCCTCACCACCCACAGGCTTGGCCCGGGCGGGCGTATGACGCTGCCCATTGCCCCCGGTATCTGGTTTGCCTCCGAGCCGGCAGTGGGCACCGACTTTGCTCTGGTCAGTTGCACGGTGAGCCCCGGCTTCGATTTTGCCGACTTTGAATGGGGCGATGCCGGGGAGCTTGCCCGGACCTATCCTGATAATGCGCAGCTGATCGAACATCTCCGTCGCGGCCAATAATGTTATAGTATAACGCTGATCCAATGCCGCCGCTTTAAGGAGTGCCAATGCCACAGCAACCCATTCCCGTTCACGTCATCCTGGGGTTCCTTGGCGTGGGCAAGACCACCGCAATTCGCCGTCTGTTGCAATCCAGGCCCGGAGATGAGCGCTGGGCGGTACTGGTGAATGAGTTCGGTGAAGTGGGTATAGACGGTGCGCTGCTCAGCGAGACAGGTGTCGCAGTGCGCGAGGTGCCCGGGGGCTGCATGTGCTGCGTCGCCGGGCTGCCCATGCAGATCGGTCTTAATATGCTCATTCAGAGGGAAAAGCCAGATCGCCTGCTGATTGAACCCACGGGCCTGGGGCATCCCTCGAAGATCCTCGAGACGCTGACCGGAGATCTCTACGCCGGAACGCTGAACCTTGCCTCAACCCTCTGTCTGGTCGACCCCCGTCGCCTCTCGGAAGAAAAAGTCCGCAGCAATGTCCAGTTCAACGACCAGGTGGCGGTAGCCGATGTTCTGGTGGCCAATAAAACGGATCTCTGCAATGAGCAGGACATGGTGCGTTTCCGCGAGTGGGCGGCATCCTGGGAACCGCCCAAAACCCGCATTGAAGAAACGCAACAGGGGCGCGTTGATCCACAGTGGCTGATGGTGCCCCACAAGGAAAGGCCAGTGAGCAACGCTCACGCCCATGATCATCACCACCATGCTCAGGAACCGAAAGAGTCCCTCTCTCTCGAGGCACAGCCCTGGGAGTGCATTGCCAACGAAGGGGATGGGCACTACAGCTGCGGCTGGCGCATCGCGGCGGATTACATTTTCAGCCACGACGAGTTGCTGTCGTTCTGTCATAGCGGTGGCTGGCAGCGACTGAAAGGGGTGGTATGCACTGACAGGGGCTGGCTGGCCCTGAATATGGTTGATGGCATGCTCACCGTTCAGTCGGTCGACGAGGCAGCCGAAATCCGGCTGGAAATCATCGACAGCACCCCGCTGGAACAGTCAACGCTTGATCAGACGGTCCGTGGGCTGTTGATCTGAAGCCATCATTCACGGCTCAGTTCGCTTTTGAGTTGTTGCGCCAGTTCCCTCAGTTCAGCGCCCACCTCGATATTCCTGGCGGAACCATTAATGGCATTTCGTGTCCCCTCCGCCAGTGTGGTCATGTGCTTCTGGACCTCTGAGGCCTGAGTGGATTGTTCTTCTATAAGACTGTGGATCACCTCTGTACTCTCATTGACCGCTTTAAGTGTGTCAGCAACGGAAGAATTGGCGTTTTCCAGTCCACCCTCACCTTCATCGAGTGTGGTGAGAATGGACTGCATGTTGGCCCGGTAGTCTGAAACTCGCCCACTGATATCCTTCTGAATGTTGTGTGCCTCATGAAGGCTTTCGCTGATCCGGGATGTGTGTTCTGTAGTGTCTGACGCGAGTTTCTTGACTTCATCGGCAACAACGGCAAAGCCACGCCCCTGTTCCCCGGCCCGGGCTGCTTCGATGGCTGCATTGAGCGCAAGTAGATTGGTCTGCTCGGCGATTTCACGAATGCGCTCAGAAACCTCAATGACTCGTTTGAAATGTTCATCAAAGAGTTCCACGCGTGCGGCCGTGTCCTGGCTCCAGGTGACGCTTTGGCGCAACTCCGCCAGCAGGCCATTGGCTTTCTCCCGGACCTGCGAGAAGTTCTGATCCAGAGCGCTGCAATGATTACGGGCGTCGTTGGCAGCCTGCCCGATTGACTGGGCTTCCTCGAGCACCGCCTGGGCAAGCGCTATGGCGTCGTCTGCTGTTTCTGCCCGAGCCTTTGAGGCGACATTGACCTGCTCTGCCGTTTGATGCACCTGTTCGCCCAATGCTTCGATTCGCGCCAGCGGAGTCAGATCAATGACCTTGCTGTTTTCGCTGGGTTCGGAATCAGCGGCCTTCCCCAGGCCTGCGGCTTTCAGAAAAGCCATGCCGGTACAGCCGGTGCCCATGACAATCATCAGGGTCAGGAACGCAGTCCAGAGGTTGATGGGTTCACTGTTGAGCAGGGCATCATGCTGATTTACGGCCACCAGGAGTATGGCGGTCAGGGCAATGAATGTAAGGCTGACTATGGGATTCAGGCTCCCGCCACCGTCTGTCTTCGTTTGGGTCTGAGAGTTCATGGTCTGTTCCATGGTTGCCAGGTATTTCAGGGTGCTAACCAATGACTCATGGCCGTGTTGGTTGTTACAGCGTTTCCAACGGAAACCGAGGGGGTTTGATGCTCCCGGGGTAGGACGATTGTGTAACAGCCCCGTAGCCCAGGGGTCCCATCTGTGGAACCGCGTTGTCAGGCAGGTGGAGGTTGGAGCGGATGTTTCTACGGTGGCTGTCGCGCTGGCTGGCGCGTTATCTTTCCCGGAAGGTGTTGACGCGCTCGGTCAGTACCGCCAGTTATGAGGCGCTTAAACGTAGTTTGCGGCCCGGCGATGTATTGCTGGTGGAGGGGGATGCACGTATCAGCGTGGCCATCCGCTATCTGACCCAGTCCACCTGGTCCCATGCCGCGCTTTATCTCGGCCCGGATGCGGGGTTGCCCGTCGCCGAAGATGGCGAGCCCCATGTGTTGATAGAGGCCGACCTGGAAGAAGGTATTCGCACCCTGCCGTTGTCGTTCTACCGGCATCTGCACAGCCGTATTTGCCGTCCTGTTGGGCTTTCCGTCGAAGCGATCGGACAGCTCAGTGACTATGCGTGTGGGCGAATCGGGCACCACTATGATCTCAAGAACGTGGTTGACCTGGCGCGCTACCTGATTCCTACACCGCCCGTGCCAGTGCGCTTTCGACGCAGCCTGCTGTCTTTTGGCAGCGGTGACCCGACCCGAGCCATCTGCTCCACCTTCATCGCCCAGGGGTTCCAGCACATTCGTTACCCCATCCTCCCGGTCAAGGTGTACCTGCCTGCGGGCGACCCCGAGTGCGAGGCGTGCGAGAAGAAGTACTACCGCATACGCCATCATTCTCTCTTTGTGCCCCGGGATTTCGATGCGTCACCCTACTTCGACATCGTTAAACCAACGATCGAACAGGGATTCGACTATCGGCAGATGCCGTGGACGGAAAGCAACGGCGCTGATTACTGAGGCTTCAGTAGAAACCCGAGCTTAGAGGAAGGTGTTGGGTATGGACTTCGCACTGATTCTGGCTGGGGTCACCGGGCCAGTAATCCATGCGCGCCTCGGCATCGCTGATTCGCACACGGGTGAGGCTGACGGTGCCACGGTCGGGCCGCGACATGGCGATGGCGAACGCCGGTGGCCAGGGCTTGCGGCTGCGGTGCAATCGCAGGTGCTGTTCGGTGGTGAGTGTACGCAGGCCATTGATGGTTGCCGTGCGATAGTAGAACTGACGCAGGCGGGGAACCAGCCTTGGATAGAGCGATGAAGTACTCACCGGATTATTCGGCGTGGACGTTGCCTTCAGTGAACGGCCATCCCAGCACCATCCCGCGGGCGACTGTCGGGGTGAAAACACTATAAGATAAAATGGCTGGTACAGGGAGCAGTCCGTTGCGTGGAGGTGCTGTTCCAGCTGTGCCATCGACGCCAACGGCGCCAGATCCAGGGCCAGCAATCCACGGCTGCGTTGTCCGTTTACCGGTTCATTGTTCTGTGCCTGGTAATTATTGAGCAGGCAAAGCGTCAGGCCGTATTCGTTGGTCCACAGCCAAGTGCCACCCCCTGTCGGGTCCCTCGGTGCGAGCACACGCGTACCGCTGATCACCTCTTCGCTGGGCGGTTCGGCCTCGGGGCGCGCCAGGCTCTCATCGCGATTGAAGAGTATTTCCAGGGCCTGGTCGTGGCGGCGCCAACTCAGGGTGCACATCTCAGGAGGCTTCTCCGATCTGTTCCCGCTGCCTGCGCCAATGACGGAGCGTTGATGGATGCACCCCGAATTCCTCCGGTAGTGTCATGCCCGCCGCTTCCACCAGAAGCCCGAGAATCGCCATATGGTGGATGGTGTGGCTCGACAGGAACGCGAGCTCCCGTCCCACGCTTGTGGGCGTTGTCAGATGCGCGTCACCTTCCTGATGGACCATTCCCAAAGCTACGGTATGCGAAAGTTCACTGTGAGCGCCAAGTTCCGTGGACAGTTTTCTCAGACGCATGGCCGCCGTCAGAGGATCGGACTCAAGCGCCGGGTCACGCTCCCGGTGTTCATAATCAAGCCGGTTGTCCGACCGCGAGGACAGACTCTGAAGAAACGAATCATAATGGTCGATGATGTGGCGAACGTGCTTGCCGATTGTATGCTGACCATGAACGCCCGAGCGCTGCTGGTACTGAGCCGGCGTCAGCGACTGCAGCAACTGCACAAGTTGTCCCAGCTCGTGGCAGTTCTCTTCGATCAGATCCTTAACCGTGGCCGTCCTATCTGTTTGCTCCCGCATGGTCGTCACCTTTGTGTTGTTCGGGTGCCTGTCGCTTCTTTGTTTCCTGATCCGGGACGAGCCTGGGCCC
>SLIH01000243.1 GCA_007135745.1 Halomonas sp.
CCCGATACAAGCCCGGCATTTCCGCGGTTTCGCCGCCGAGCAGCGGCATGTCGCACGCGTCACACGCGGTGCGAATGGAGCGGATGACGGTTTGATATTGGTCGGTGTCGAGTTTCCCCGTGGCGTAGTAATCCAGAAAGAACAGGGGTTCGGCACCCGTTACGATAAGGTCATTAACGCACATTGCCACAAGATCAATGCCAATGGTGTCATGGCGGCCCACTTCCATTGCCAGCCGGAGCTTGGTGCCCACCCCGTCGGTGCCTGATACCAGCACCGGTTGGCGGTAGCCCTCCGGCAGGGCAAAGGCACCGCCAAAACCGCCCAGTCCGCCCAGGACCTCCGGGCGACGGGTGCGTTTCACTGTCTCTCCAATACGTTCAACGAGCGCGTTGCCGGCATCGATGTCAACACCCGCGTCGCGGTAACTCAGCCCTTCTTTCCTGTCTGTCATCCTCTGGCGCCCTATTGATGATGTTCCGCGGATTCTAGCAGGGCGCGTGCAAGCGGCCAAACCGCGTGGGTGTTGTCGCTGACACCGTTGTTGTATCCTGTTCCGGCATTCGGAGGCGCAATCAATGGCAAGATTTCCTTTTTCTTTCTCCCTTTTCTTCCGCGGCTGGAAACCGGGGAGGGGTTTCCTCTCGGTTCTGGTTCTTATGTCGATTCTGATGCCGGCAACCGGTCAGGCCGTGCTGGTTGAAAATCTCTATCGTGCCGAGATCCCGGTGGAGGACACCGGCCAGGCAGCACGTGACGAGGCCGTTCGGAAAGGGCTCGCGAAGGTCCTGGTTCGCGTTACCGGAACCCGCTCGGTGCTCGAGCGGGAAGGGATGGAGGCGCTGCTTGATGAAGCCCCTCGGCTGGTGGACTCCTACCGTTACCAACAGCGCGATGAGGATCTGCTGCTCCAGGTTCAGCTTAATGCCGCCGGCATCAGTCGGGAGCTCGCGCAGCGTGATATCCCTGTCTGGGGTGCCAACCGCCCCGGTATTCTGGTCTGGTTTGTGGTTTCTGATCGTACCGGGCGTGAGTTGGTTCATCGCGAATACCAGATACCCCCGTTTCTTGAAGAAGCCAGGCGGCCAGTCGAGGCGCCCCATCCAACCGAACAGTCAGGCTGGAAAGCCAGCCTCTACCAGCAGTCCAGTGCGCGCGGAGTGCCTTTGCTGCTGCCCTGGTATGATGAGAGAGATCAGGAAACCGTGGGGCTGTCCGAGTTATGGGGGCTTTTCCGGGACCCTATTGAAGAGGCATCGAGCCGCTACTCGCCCGACCGTGTTGCCATTGTCCGTGTGAATGAACGTGGAGGTCAGTGGCAGGCAAGGTGGCAGATCGGACCGCCGGGCGAGTCGGAGGAGGACGGCAGCCTGACAGCGGAGGATGAAGAGACCCTGGTCGCTGAACTTATTGATCAATGGGCCGAGCATTATTCCCGTTTGTTTGCGGTGTCGCCGGCCGCCATGGGGGATCCCCAGCGTCTGGACATGATTGTGGAGGGGGTTGATTCCATGCCCGCCTATGCCGCGGTGCGTCGCGCTTTACAGACCATGGAGCCTGTTCGTTCGGCTGAACCCGAGGGGGTGAGTCGCGATCAGCTTCGCCTGCGCCTTCAATTCTCCGGTGATGTGGCGGTTTTGCGTGAATATGTGGCCCTGGACCATCGTTTCAGACCGGTTGGAGAAGAGCCGGCTATTGAGGAACCCGGACGCTTTGATCCCCTGCCTTCGGAGTGGCGTATTGATGGAGTGGGTGTTGAAGAAGCGGGTTCGGATGAGGAACGATTTGCAGGCCTGTATCCCCGGCTGCGCTACGAATGGCGTCCAGACGATGAAGAGGACGAGAAAATTGAAGCGGTTGAAATGCCCGAACCGGAAGAGACTGTCGAGTTGATTGATCTGGATGGCGAAGGAAGTGAATTCTGACGTGTCGGCTACTGTTTCGGTGGGCGAGGGGCAACAGCTTCCGCTAAAGGTCAGACTGCGTGACGAAGCCACCTTTGATAATTTTCACGGTGAGCGGAATCGGCCTGCGTGCGAACGCCTGCAGGCGAGCCTTGGGGCATCGGAACCCCTGTCGCTGATCCTCTGCGGCGACCAGGGTGTGGGCAAAACGCACCTTCTCAATGCGGCCTGTCTGGCTCATGAATCACGCCACGGGGGGAGCAGTCTGTGTCTCAGCCTGGCGGAAGCGGCACAGCTTTCCCCGCAGGCGCTGGAAGGGCTTGACCAATTTGACCTGGTGGCCCTGGATGATCTGGATTGTCTGCCTGCGGAGAAAGCATGGGAAGAGGCTTTGCTGCATCTGTACAATCGGGTTCAGGACGCCGGCCACCGTTTGCTTTTTGCTGTTCGGGAACCGCCCGCCAGTCACGACTGGCTATTGCCGGATCTGGCTTCGCGACTTCAGTCGCTGCCCGTGATCCAGTTGCTCCCGCCCCGGGATGAAGACCGCCGGGCGCTCCTTCAGGCCAGAGCGGCCCGTCGGGGTCTGACCCTGGGGCCCGACGTGGTTTCGTTCATTCTACGCCGCGCGCCACGGGATACGGCCTCACTGCTGGCTATCCTGGAACAGCTGGATGAAGCGTCGCTGCAGTCCCGCCGCCGCCTGACTATTCCATTCGTCAAGAGCATCCTGGGTTGGTAAACTCAGGCAGCGATGCAAAACGCTTCTGACCCGGCGCCATGGTGCGTTTCGGGGGATCTGGTGACAAGGACAACAAAAGCAAGGGGGAACTCCATGCGCAGGGTGGTTTTCAATCAGAAAGGGGGAGTGGGTAAATCCAGCATTGCCTGCAATCTCGCGGCCATCAGTGCCAACCAGGGACGACGCACCCTGGTCGTTGATCTGGATCCTCAGGGCAACTCAACGCGCTACCTGATGGGACGTTCGGCCGAAGAGCTTGATGACAGCGTCGCTGACATGCTCGAGCAGACCATTTCCTTCAAAATATACAATCGCAAGCCCGAAGAATTCGTTCACACCACGGATTTCCCGAACCTGCATGTGTTGCCTTCCAGTCCGGATCTTGATTATCTGGAGCGTAAACTGGAGGCCAAGCACAAGATCTACAAGCTGCGTGAATCACTCCGCAAGCTCAGCGAACTCTACGATGCCATTTACATTGATACGGCACCGGCTCTGAACTTCTACACCCGTTCTGCATTGATCGCCGCGCAGCGGTGCCTGATCCCCTTTGATTGCGATGATTTCTCCCGTCAGGCGCTGTATAACATCCTGGGTGAAATCCAGGAACTGCAGGAGGATCACAATCCGGAGCTGATGGTGGAAGGCATCGTCGCTAACCAGTTCCAGAGCCAGGCCAGCCTGCCCCGAAAGCTGGTGCTTGAACTGATGGAGGAAGGGCTGCCGATTCTGCCTGTGCGATTGTCGTCTTCAGTGAAAATGAAGGAATCCCACCAGGCAGGGAAACCCCTGATCCACCTGGCTCCCAGGCATAACCTTACCCGCCAGTTTGATGATCTCTATCGCCTGCTTAATGGCGAAGCTGTGGAGGTGGCGGAGCTGTCATGACAGGCCCGGAAGAGGCAAGGAAGGGGGTGTCGACTGCCATCAGAGAGGTGGCCGACGCCATGGCATATCATGGAATCTGGGATGAGCCGGAGCCCCCGGCGGACGCCTGGCACAGCAGCCAGCCCTTTTTTGCCGACACCATGACCTTCCCCCAGTGGCTGCGCTATGTGCTTCTCGGACGACTTGAAGATCTCCTGGCGCTGGACGCATCCATGCCCGAGTACTGTGAGGTGGCGCCCATGGCCGAGGAGTATGCACGGGTGCACGGTCTTGTGCTGACGTCGTTGATCGATGCGCTGCAACACCTGGATCGGCTGGTTACTCGGAGTCGCTGAGTGACCACCGCCTGAGCTCGTGATAGACGGGGCCATGCATGGTCGTTTCGCTCCGGTAGAGCACAAGCTCATTGAACGGAAACTCACTCTGCCATGGCACCGGCTCGATGGGGCGGGGTTGCTTTTCCTGAAAGCGGGCCAGGGTGATATGTGGCCGCCAGTGTTTATCCTTGCCGTTTTCCTCGGGGAGAAAGCGATTCAGGGCCTCCCGCAGGTTGTTCTGCAGCCCCTGGGCGCTGGCCGACGCCACGCCTTCCAGCACCAGATGACGGGGTGAGCGGGTGTGGGGGAAGCCAGCGACCTGTCGGAAGTGAATACGGCCGGGATGGCATTCCGCCAGGGTTTCCTCAATCAGCGGGATCAACTCTTTATCGGTACTGTCCGTGCCCTGATTACCAAGGAATATCAAGGTCATGTGCAGGTTCTTCCTGGGAACCGCGACCAGTGGTGGCAATTGCTCCAGGGAGGCTTCCAGGCTCTCCAGAACAGGGTTTATGACTTCGTCGCTGGCGGGAACAGCGAGGAAAAGCCGCTGCTTCTCGCGTGGCCGTTTTTCGGTGCTGTCAGTTGTGCTCTGTGCCACGGGTTCGCTCCGCCTGGGTAAGAAGGTCAAACTGTATTCCGGTGTGGAAGCTGTGTCCGGCCCGGGTTGCCGCGAACAGTTCTGGCAGCTCCCTGCTCGGGATTGGGGCACAGAATCTATGCCCCTGAACCATTTCACACCCTATCGACTGTAGATAGCGCAGCTGTTCATCAGTCTCCACGCCACTTGCAATCACGCCCATATCCATTTCCCGCGCCAACTCGACGAGCGTGCGAACGATGGCGCTTGAACCGTTGTCCCCGGGTACTTCAGCCAGCAGGGTTCGGTCGACCTTGACCTGGTCAAACGGAAGGTCCCGCAGTTGGCGTACCGAGGACAGTCCGCGACCAAACTGATCCAGGATCAGGGTAACACCGAGGCGTTTAAGGCGCTCCAGTATGTTAATAGCATCTTCGGGGCGTTGCGCAAGTATCTGTTCATCCACTTCCAGGCACAGGAGGCGGGAGTCAATCCCGGTCTGGTTGAGTATTTCCTGCAAGGTCTCTGACAGCAGTGGATGGTGGTACTGTCGGTGGGACAGGTTGATGCTGATCGGCGTCGGGCGGCCGTGCATCGCCTCCGCGGCGCGAGCCTGGAGGCAGGCATTGTGGCAGATCCAGCCACCGATTCTCAGTAATTGGCCCGTCTGCTCTGCAATTTCAATGAAATCAGCGGGCGAGAGCAGACCTTCGCGGTGATGGTGCCAGCGCAGCAGTGCTTCAAGGCCCATGATACGGCCTGTTGAGAGGTTGATTACCGGTTGATACCAGAGATCCAGATCCCCCTGGCTTATGGCTTCTCCCAGCTCCTGCTCAACCTTGATCTGCTTCTCCATCTCATGGTTCATGCCATTGCTGAAAAACTGGATATTGTTACGGCCATTTTTCTTGGCGCGATACATGGCCATGTCTGCATTTTTGAGCAGAGTGGTGTAATCGGTGCCATCCTCCGGGGCCAGAGTTATACCAAGACTCGATGTGATCACCAGCTCACCGCCAGGGACTTTTACGGGTTCTGTCAGCCTCGCGAGTATGTTCCGTGCCACTTTCTCGCAACCTTCTGCCCCCTTGACGGTATTCAGCAGTACTGCGAATTCGTCGCCTCCGAGGCGCGCAATGGTGTCCTCACCCCGGATGGAGTGACGAAGGCGCCGCGCCATTTCCTTGAGTAGTTCGTCTCCTGCTTCGTGGCCGAGGGTGTCATTGATGCGTTTGAAATGATCCACATCGAGGCTGATGAGTGCGCAGCTGTGGCCATAGCGTTGGGCCCGGGCCATGGCTTGTTTACAGCGGTCTTCGAACAGTCTGCGGTTGGCGACGCCGGTGAGAATATCGTAGTGAGCCAGAAGATGAAGGCGGTGCTGGGTGGCCCGGATTTCGCTGATGTCCTGTCCGATCAGAATCAGCGAGAGATCTCCGGTTTCCTCGTCCCGCTCCAGGTGATTGATGTTCCAGAGGATGTTGTGCTCCGAACCGCTGTAATCCGTGACGGGCACCTCAATGCTGTCTCCGGCAAGACCGCTGTTTCGGATCTTGGTAATCTTCCAGGCCATTTCGTCCTGGTGGGATGTGGGAATAAAGGCAATCAGCTCCTGACCCAGGACCTCTTCGCGGCTGTATCCGAACAACTGTTCGGCTGCACTGTTCCATTGCCGAATGCGGCAGCTTTCATCCAGCACGATGATCGGGTTGCTGGCTGTTTCCATCAGGGCCCGATAATGTCGGCTTGAACGCCGAAAGGAACGTTCGGCATGTTCTCGCACGTAGATTTCATCCTTTAACTCCTGGTTTTTCTGCTCCAGTTCCCAGGTCCGCTCTGAAACCTTCTGCTCGAGCCCGGCCTCGATCCGAAGACGGTCTTCCAGGAGGATCCTTACATAGAGGGATGTGCCCGCCATCATCATGATCAGGCATTGCTGAAAGAGCAGGCCCTGGGCTGCCAGGGTTGTGGACAGACTGCTGAGTACCGTCAGTCCGGTCAGGCTCGAAAGCCCGATGGCCAGGGCTGCTCCGCGCAGGGAAAAACGTGTGGCCGCCCAGATCATGAGCGGCAGCAGCAGATAGAGTGCCATGGGCTGCAAGTACAGCATCAGGAAGGTCAGTGCCAGGTAACCGGCGCCCCACAGGGCGGGTTCGCGGATTTGTCGTAACCGTTGCGGCGCTGGGGGTAAGCGCCAGTTACCCAGCACCAGTGGCAGGGCAACGAAAAGACCCAGAAGGTGGCTGCTCCAGATAAGCGCCAGTTCCTGTGGCAGGCTGAGCACATTGGCTGTGCTCAATTGCGCCAGGATCGACAGGGGCAGGGCGATCAGCACCAAGCCAAGGGCAACCAGGCCGACGGCTACGAGAAACACGGGGTAACTGCGCAGCATCCGGCGTCCGGTTATTCCCGTCTGTTTCAGGAGAAACAGCAGCAGGCGCGGCGCAAGTGCATGGATTGCGATGGCGGCACTGGTGAGGAGAAGCGTTCCCGACAGGGTGGCTGCCGCCAGAGGGCCTGTGACAAACACAATGGATACCAGAGCCCCGAGAATGATGGCGGGCCACAGGCCGGTTCCGAAGCGCAGGAGTAACCCCAGCGCGAAGCCGCTGTTGAGCCA
>SLIH01000425.1 GCA_007135745.1 Halomonas sp.
CAATTCCCGGATCCGCTCGGTTTCATCAAACCGGACATGATGGAAAATCTCATACAGCAGGCAGGTCAGATCGGATCGATTGGACGCAAGCGCCTTTCCCCCGAGGGTGAAATAACCCAATACCTGTTGTGGATCGTCCACCAGGCCCTTGACCGAACTTCCGGCGCTAATGCCGCCACTGCCCGCGTAGATCCGCTCCTGCATCCGCAGGTAGTCGCACTCTCCGGCACCCACTTCGGTCAGAATGTTTCCATAAAGGGGCAGCAGCTCCCGCTCCTCCTCATTCAGCGCCGGTAGCGGTAAGGCAATCTGCTGATACACCAGCCCATTGGTTCCGGTGGCGTAGACGGTGGCTGGCAGATCAGCGACCTGACGGCCCTGAGGCAGGGTCAGGGTACGGGGAACATCCTCGATACCCACCCGGGGCAGTTGGTGGTGATCATCTTCCTGATCCTGCCTGGCCTCGAGCGCCTGCGCCTGCTCCACGATTTCCTGCTGCTCCGCCTCGCTCAGACTGCGACGACGCTCTTCCAATGCCCGTCTGACCGCCTCGTCACGGCGTTTGTTCAGACGCGTATCCGGTGACAGTGTGAGGGTGACCCGGTGAGGGTTGTCCAGCAGGTGGCGACGGATCAGGCCTGGCACGTAGGTCGGATCCTTGATCCGCTCCCTCATACGGGCGAGCACGGGCTCCAGATCCAGCAACTCCACCGGATCACCGCCGTGGACCATGGGAGCAAGCGCCTGCATGATCAACTGCAGCCCGTAGGGAACGCCATCGCCGGATATCTCGCGCTGCTGCAGCTCCAACTGATGCACAATGGCTTCCAGTCGCTCCTCACTCACCCCCTCCCGCGCGACGCTCTCCAGCGTCGATTCAACCAGCGTCTCAAGGTTGTCGGATTGATCCGGCTCCGACCCCTCGATACCGCAGACAAAGGTCATTTCACGATTGGAATCCTCGAGCCCGCACAACGGAGATGGCGAGTGACCAATGTCGGTGGTTTCCAGTGCGCGCATGAGCGGTGAGGCACTGTTGTCCAGCAGTACGCTGGTAATGAGTTCCGCCTCCAGGTTCTGCTCCAGATCGAAGCTGTGCCCGAGCAGCCAGCCGATGACGATGTGGGTTTTGTGATCCGTCTTGTCATCGGCGTCGATTCCATAGTTTTCCCGCACCCGCACCGGTGCGTAGTAGCGCTTTTCATCGCACACAGGGAGCTCAATCTCTGTTGCTTCAAACCGATTCAGTGCCAGAGACTCAAACCGCTCATGATGCTCATGGGCGGGGATGTTTCCAAAGGTGGCAAAAATGGCGTTGCTGGGATGGTAATGGCAGCGATAGAAATCAAGCAGCTGTTCGTATGTCAGGTCGACAATATGGTCCGGCTCCCCGCCACTGTTGAAATGGTAAGTGGTCGTCGGGAACAGGTGCTTTGAGAACGTCTGCCACAGCTGGGCGACAGGAGAACTCATCGCGCCCTTCATCTCGTTGTATACGACCCCTCGATGAGCCAGCGAGGTCTCCGGATTGTCCGGCTCCTCGAATTCCAGGCGATGGCCTTCCTGGGCAAAGTCGAGCTTCTCCAGGCGGGAAAAGAACACCGAGTCAAGATAGACCGACAGAAGATTGTCAAAATCCTTTCGGTTTCGACTGGCAAAGGGATAGGCCGTCCAGTCACTGCTGGTCAGAGCATTCATGAAGGTATTCAGAGAACGCTGAATCATCATGAAAAAGGGGTCACGCACCGGGAAATTCTCGCTGCCACAGAGAACCGTGTGCTCGAGAATATGAGCAACCCCCGTGGAATCCATCGGGAAGGTTCGGAACGCCACAAGAAAGACGTTCTCTTCATTGTCGGACGCAAGATGCAGGTGCCTGGCACCGGTGGCGCGATGGACATACTCTTCAACGTTGAGGTGCAGGGTTTCCACCGGATGGGTCCGGACCCATTCAAAAGCGGGATGAGTGGTTTCCGGTCCAGTCTGAGACATACGAACACCTTCCTGATAGCAACGGAAAAACACCGGAGCGCTCACAAAACAGACAATGGCTGAAGAGCGATACCGGGTTCATTCAAGTGGACAGCCGGTAACAGTACCCAACCGGCAAACGTTACATTCTAACGATAATGACGATCCAATCCCACAACAGCAAAAATCATGGTTCCTCTCCCTGCCAGCGCTCTGACGATTGGCCAATTATGGATTATAGTTAAGGGACGCCGCTGGTCCGAAACGGCTTAGCAATGCAGTACAAACCGGAGCACCCTACATTTTGCCTGACAACAGATCCACCCCAGAGCGAAACCCGGTCGATCCCGAGCCGGACCAGGGAGAAGGAACGGCCAACGAGCCTTCTCCCCGACGCAGACAACCACCCGTGCGGCCCAAATCGCAACCGCACCTTGAGGCCTATTGGGCGGAGCGTAAGCGCTATCTCGAAAAGATCCGAGGCATACCGGAACTGCGACGCCGTTATGTGCGGGAACTTTTTATCTACCTGACCCGACGCTTTCTGTGGTCTTTCGGTTTTTTCCCGGTATTTCTGGCCTTCTGGCTGCCTCTGGTCCTTCATCGCTTCAATCCCGTGGCCATGGTGGACAGCATGCTTCCTCACCTGGAGGAATTCGTCAACGCAACGGCGCGGGTGCAGGCGAACACAATCGATACGCTGGTGCTGTCCTGGCTTTCCATCGGCGTTCTATTTGCCGTTTTTGATCTGGTTCTCACCCCGTTCAAATCACCCTATGAATACGAAGCCGACGTGCATATGCGGGCCTGGGAGGAACTTCAGTAGGAAACCGGGCCACGAAAATAGAGAAAAGTGCGTCACTTCACGCAGGAATTGCGCCAGCTGCGATAACATCCTCTCAGGACTGGCCCAATCTTATCAGTCCAAAATTTTTCACACGGGTTTAGAGGGTTTCTGATCTATGGTCGACCCAAGACCGCTACTTTTCGCCAATGCCCTGGCCCTGATGCTGCTGGTGACGGCGGGTTTTGCCACCATACAGCGCAGTCCGGACCTTGTTGGTTTTGATGTGCCCCAACCGGAAGACAGCACCCAGGTGGTGGAAACTCCGGTCGAGCCTTCTGAGCCCGAGCCGTCAGTTGTCGAGCCAGAGCCGGTAGAGCCTGCCTTTGCGCCTGAGCCAGTCACGCGCCCGGAACCCGCACCTGAGCCCGAACCAGAGGTTGCAGCCCAGGAACCGGAACCTGAGCCCGAGCCGGATCCCGTAGCACGGCTGAGGCTGGACGCTAACGTCAGCGGCGCGGACGTGACCATCAACGGGCAACGAGCGGGCCAGACCGGCCAGGAGATCGAACTCGAGCCGGGCACCCACAACATTGCCGTCAGCAAAGACGGACATGCTCCCTGGCGTGATCAGATCTCAATCAGCGCCGGAGAAGAACGGTCACTGGGCGCGCGCCTTGAACGCTATACCACGGTCGAGTACCGCCATGGCACCTGGAAGCACGGCGTCCGCACCGGTGAAGGCACCTATGAGGACACCGACGGGTTGCGTTATCGCGGTGACTTCGTCAACGGAGAGTTCCACGGTGAAGGCGTCGCGCACTTCCCCGACGGCCGCATCTACGACGGTGATTGGTCCGAGGGGCGCATGCACGGCGAGGGTGAGCTGAAAATGGCCAATGGCGACGTGTATTCCGGCCAGTTCCGGGACGATCAGTTCCACGGGCACGGCACACTCCATGCAGCCAACGGGGATGTATTCTCCGGCGAATGGACCCGGGGTGAGCTCAACGGGCGCGGAACCATGACCACAGAGGATGGCCTGATGTACGTTGGCGGCTTCCGCAACGGCCAGCTTCACGGTGAGGGATCGCTGACCTATCCTGACGGAAGCCACTACGAAGGCCAATTTGCACGGAACCGTTATCACGGTTCCGGCGTGAAGAGTTATGCAAGTGGTCGTCAGTATGAGGGTGAGTTCGTGGAGGGACGCTTCCACGGTCAGGGGGAGCTGCGTCACCCCAGCGGCGGCAAAATCGAAAGCACTTTCCGGGACGGGCAGCCCTACGGCCAGGTGCGGCTGACCACACCGGAAGGCGAAGTATTCACGGCACGAACGTCCGAACCGGGCGTCTGCTATCGGGAAAACAGCTACCGTGCCACCCAGTGTCCACCCATGGAAGGCTGGTAAACACGTCGCATCAGTGACGTCCAGGCAGTAAACGATGAGGTTGTCAGATGGCCATTAAAAACGCACTTTTAGTGGATGATTCAAAAGTTGCCCGGTTTGCACTGAGCAAACTGCTCGAGAACCGGGACATGGAAGTCAGCATGGCCGGGTCGGCTGAGGAAGCGCTGGATTATCTCAATTCCAACGAACGGCCCGACGTGATCTTCATGGATCACCTCATGCCGGGAATGAATGGCGTGGAAGCGACCAAGGCCATCAAGCGCAACCCGTCCACGGCTTCCATACCGGTCATCATGTGTACCTCGAAGAAGTCTGATGACTTTGTCACTGAAGCACGTGGATACGGCGTCTACAACATCCTGACCAAGCCCCCCCAGAGTGACGGCCTGGACACGATCCTGAGCGGATTGAGTACGGACATGGAATCGGGCACGCTGCCCGAACCCCCTGCTGCCGAAGCGATCGTTTCAGAGGAGTCGGATGAGGAGCCGATTGAAACCAATGCTCAGGTGCAGATCAAAGGCGGGGATGGTGCTGCGGGCTCAGTGGACACCGTACCGCTGACGTCGGAGCTTATTGAGCAGATTGCCCGTTCCGCGGTGAAGACGCACATCAACAACCGCCTGCATGAACTGCTCAGCAGCCTTTTTGACGAGCAGCATGACCACTTCAAGCGACTGCTCGAGGACTCGGAGCGCAAAAGGGAAAAGAGTATCGAGGAGGAATCCTCAAGTTTCCGCGAACTCGTTGAGAGTCGACTGGACAATCTTAAAAACGAAGTCGCCGCCGAAGTTACCCTCAATCTGGGTAACGACATTCAGGAGTTGCGCAAACAGATTGAAAAACAGGGTAAAGGCGGCTTCACGGAAGATGATCTGACGGCACTCAAGGATCACATCACCTCGGTTCAAACCATTGATACCGAATTCTGGCAAACACTTCAGTCAGAAGCCGTGCAGCAGGCCCACGACATTTCCCGGGAAACCTCTGAAGAAGTTGCCCAACGGACTGTGGACCTGTACCTCAAGCAGCAGAAAGCCCAGACCACCAAGGCCTATACCATTGCTCTGGCGATCAGTCTGGGGGTTTTCACGGTCGGTATCGCCTGGCTTGGCGGGCTGATTGGCTAATCGAAACGAATCTGCCGCGCCCTGAGAAGCTGTGCTGGCGTGTCCAGATCCTGGCCAGCCTCAGGGCAGCTCAGCGTTTCAACCCCGAGCTGCCGCAACACCCTTCCAGCACCCTGATCCCCGCGAAGGGAAGCCAGCTCGGGCCAGATCCGGCGCGGTAACCAGGCAGGGGCCATGGTGACACCCTCCGCCTCACTGGCGATCGGCTCAGTCGGCTGCGCCCGCACCTTTGCCATCAATGACTGCAAATGGCTCACTGGCACGAGCGGTTGATCCACCAGCATCACAAGGACCCCCTTCGCCCTGCTCCCGGGCCCGACCAGGGCCGCCCTCAGAGAACGCGATTGCCCCTGCCGCCAATCCGGCACGAACCACCAGCGCGAAGGCTGTATCCGGGTCCGGAATCGGTCGAATGGATACCCTGCCCCACTCATGACATGGACCTCACGACTCACTTGCCGCGCACGCGCAATCGCATCCTCAAGCAGGCTCCGACCACGCCATTCAATCCGTGATTTGATCGTGCCCATACGCCGGCCGGCTCCGGCGGCAAGAATCACCACCGGATAGGGATCCAGGCGGTAGGAAGGGACGGGGCTGCATCGCCGCATATCAGAGCGGGCGGGCAATCTGCTAACATAAACGCGCATTGATCAACCATAACCCGGAAGCCCTCATCCATGAACCGTCTTTTCGTCGACAATCTCACCGTTATCGATTTTGCCTTTCTTGATCCCGACCGTGGTCTCGTGGGTGAAAGCTGGATTGTCGACATTGAACTGGCCGGCCGACTCGATGACCAGGGTATGGTTTTCGACTTCGCCCACGTCAAGAAGGCGATCAAAGGCCTGATTGATGAAGAAGTCGATCATCGACTGCTGGTTCCCGCCGATTCCCCTGCCCTGCAGTGGGACCAGGAAGGCGATCAGGTCACACTCATCTGGCAGACCACCCGGGATGGCTTCATACGCCACTGCTCACCAGAGCAGGCCGTGCGACAGGTTCCGGGTGAACAAGTGGACAAGGAAGGGGTCGAACGCCTGCTGGAAAAGGCGCTCAGGGAGATTCTTCCGGAAAATGTAACCCGCGTGGAACTACGGCTTCGCCAGGAAGCCATCAGTGGGGAATATTTTCATTATGTCCACGGGCTGAAGAAGCATGACGGTAATTGTCAGCGCATTGCCCATGGCCATCGCTCCAAACTCGAGATCTGGCGTGACGGCGACCGTGCGCAGGATCTTGAGGCGTACTGGTGCCGACGCTGGAAAGACATCTACATCGCCACCCGATCGGATCTGGTCGAGGAATTCCAAAAGGACGGGCTCAGCTACTGCCGGTTCGAGTATACCTCCGCCCAGGGCAGATTTGAGCTGACCCTGGCCAGCCACCGAGTCCATTTTATGGACAGCGATTCCACCGTTGAACTGATTGCAAATCATCTGAGCCTGGAGACCCAGCACCAGCACTCAGGCAGCAGTATAACCGTGAAGGCGTTTGAGGGCGTAAACAAAGGCGCGGTCGCCAGCTGCAGCCCACCCTGAGGCGATCTGACTCAAAACAGCAACGCGCTTACAGCAAATAAAAAAGCCAGGCTCGCAAAGCGATGCCTGGCTTTTTGAATAGTGGCGTCCCCTAGGGGAGTCGAACCCCTGTTACCGCCGTGAAAGGGCGGTGTCCTAGGCCACTAG
>SLIH01000394.1 GCA_007135745.1 Halomonas sp.
CGGCGCCCCTCCCGATCCGGAGCCACCCCCCGAATCCCCGGAACCCGGACCATTGCTCCCGCCTTCATCAGGGGGTTCTGGCATGGAAGCGCTCAGGGCCTGGGCTTCTTCTGGCCGGGTACCCTGGGGTGGGGCAACAAACTGAGCCAGTTGCCGAAAGTGGGCGGCGGCCGCATTGCGCGTTGCCGGAGAGGCATCGTCCCAGTTCATACCGGCCAACCCTGTCTGCAAAGCCTCGACCGTATCCTCGTCCAGGTTCTGCCCCAGAAGCTCCAGCGCGCCCGTAACCATGCGGTAACGCGCCAGAGGATCATCCTGGGTGGCCGCCAGCCAACGCCGGAAACCACTGAGCCATTCACTGGCTTCGGAGGGCATCCGGCTCTGCTCCTGCTCCCTGGCGCGACGACGATCACTCCGCCGGCGCAGAAGGCGCGCCCAATATCTTGAAAAACCATTGGCAGGAGGCACACCCTGGGAACAGCGCACGGACAGCATATCGGCCAGAGTCCAGAACTGGCGGCAGGAAGGATCTCCGGGATCCATCATGGCCACGGGACGCTGGGTTGTGATGGATTGGGCAATGGTTTCATCGCGCCATATCGCACCCAGGTAATGAGTCTGCATTCCAATATATCGGGAAACGGCTGCGGAAAAGCGCCGGTAGACGCCCTGAGCCTGAGTGGCGCCCAATGCCATGTTGACGATCACACTGGGTGTGCGGCGGTAGCCCTTGCTCTGGAGGACCTTGAGTACGGAAAAAGCATCCGTCATGGATGTTGGGTCGGGGGTAATCACCAGTGCCGCCAAGTGGGAGGCAGCCACCATATGCAGGCCCGTGCTGTTCAGCCCGGCAGCGGTATCAATGATGACGGTGTCATACTGTTGCTCGAGCTCGTTAAGCTCCTGCAGGAACTGATCCCGAGCCGAATCCCGGAGGTCCAGGCAATTCGGAACACCGGAAGCGCCGGGAAGCAGATCCAGGTTTTCAGCCACCGGGAGCAACACCTCTTCCAGCGTACGCTCACCGAGAACAACATGCTCCAGGGTCATACCGGGATACATCCCCAGCATGACATTGACGTTCGCCAGTTCCACGTCGCCATCAAGAAGCAACGTGCGATGCCCCTGGCGGGCCAGGACGAGCGCCAGGTTCAGGGCCACCTGCGTCTTACCAACCCCACCCTTGCCCCCTGTAATGGCCAGTGTCAGCGGTGCAGCCCCGCGATCAGGCTGCCCCGTACCTCCTTTCTGGCTGGATTGCCTTTGTACATTCATTATTATGCCGCAGCCAATTTCCCGCTTCCGGCCCGTGTCCGGGCCTTACTTTTGTTCGCCGATTGTACTCTGCAAGGCATTCACGTAACAGTCACCTGATGCGCCACTGTCCACATTTTGATCATTTTGATTCGGTCAATTCCCCCATCTTTTTAGACCGATTTCTGAAGGAACCACATCAACCCTTTATTTTTTCGGGATTGTTGACTAACCTTCTAACACTAAAAAATGAGACAGGCGTCAAAAAAAACGTGTTAGCCGGTCGATTGCAGGGACAACTCAACTAGAATGTTGCCTGAGCAATCCGGAATTACCAAAAGAGCAAGCACGATTCAGCCCTGCAGAAGCCAGAGCGATGAGCCTTAAAAAGATCAATAACAACGATAAAAACGAAGGCCACGCCGCAGGCTCCCTCCTGGTGGTCGATGACGACCCACGTGTTCTGGAGAGCATTACCAGTCTGCTGCGAGACCACGAATTTTCCGTGGACAGCGCCATCAACGGCAACCAGGCCTGCCAGAAACTGGCGGAAGGCCAGTACCGTTTGGTATTGCTGGATCTGCGCCTGCCCGATATTCAGGGCCAGGAGGTCATGGCCTTCATGGATCGGCGCGAGATCGACACCGCAGTGATCGTTGTCAGTGGTGACACCAGCTTTACTGCCATCAGCCGTGCCTTAAGACGCGGCGCCTATGATTACCTGCGCAAACCCTACGATCCAGACGAACTGGTTGCCACAATCAACAGCGTGCTTGAGACTCAGAGCCTTGAGGCCAGCCACCAGGAAGCCTGCTCCCGACTTCAGCGTAGCGAAGAACTGCACCGGTACATTGTTAACAGCTCACCCGACATCGTTTTTATGCTGGACCGACGGGGGCATTTCCAGTTTCTCAACAGAAAAGTGGAAACACTGCTCGGTTACCGCGTGGAGGATTTGCTGAACCGCCATATCCGCTACCTGATCGAGGAACAGGACTTCGGTCGGGCTTCCTGGGCCTTCAATGACCCCACCCTGAGTGCGGAGAACCCCCGCACCATAGAGTTACGCCTGAAAACCCGGGGCAGCGCCCGAGGCAACCGTCATTTTGAAATCACGGCCTTCCCCGTTAACACCCAGGACAGCGACGGCACCAATATTCCCCAAATTTATGGAACGGCGCGCGACATAACCGAACGCAAGGAAGCAGAGGCTTTCATCAACTTTCAGGCCTATCACGATCTGCTGACCCGACTGCCCAATCGGGCGCTGTTCAAGGACCGACTGGGCCTGGGAATCTCCCAGGCCGAACGCAACGGGCAGCGGCTGGCGGTTATGTTTCTGGACCTTGATCGCTTCAAGGTCATCAACGACACCCTGGGCCATGCCATGGGTGACCGTCTGCTCCAGGCGGTGACACAGCGCCTGCAGGGCTGCTTGCGCCAGGGGGATACCCTATCGCGCTTTGGTGGTGACGAATTCACCCTGCTGTTACCGGCACTGCGCAACACCGATGACGCACGCAAGATTGCACGCAAGCTCATCGGTGCCCTTAAGACCCCCTTTAAGCTGGGCGAACATGAAGTCTACGTGGGCGTCAGCATTGGCATCGCCATTTACCCGGATTCGGCCACGGACCTTGAGGAACTGATTCAACAGGCCGATATTGCCATGTACCACGTCAAGGGCCGCGGCAAGGATGGCTATCAGTTCTACAGCGCCGCCATGAGCGTTGACACCACCAATCGTCTGGGACTGGAACGGGACCTGCGACGAGCACTGCAAGCCGGAGAACTCAGGGTTCACTACCAGCCCCAGGTCTGCGCCCATTCCGGTGAGTGCCGCGGAGTTGAGGCCCTGGTGCGCTGGGAACACCCATCAAGGGGGCTGATCTATCCGGGTGATTTCCTGCCTCTGGCTGAAGAGACGCGATTAATTGGTGATCTCAGCGAATGGGTGCTGGCCACGGCCTGCCGCGAAATTGGCGATTGGGTGAAAACAGCCCCACCGGAAATGAAGCTCTCGGTCAATTTCTCCCCCATGCAGGTGGAACACCCACATTTTGTGGACCTGTTGCTGCAACGACTGGAACACTATGACTTTCCGCCGGAGCGGCTGGAAATTGAGATTACTGAAAACATGATCATCAACGATCTGGAACAGATCAGCCGTAAACTCGACAAGCTTTCCAGTTACGGCGTGCATATTGCCATTGATGATTTTGGCACCGGCTACTCGTCCCTCAACTATCTGCATCGACTGCCTATTCACACCCTGAAGGTAGACCAGTCCTTCGTGCAGGCTATCCGTCAGGGCGATGAAGGCGCCTGTATCGTCAACGCCATTGTCGCCATGGCTCACGGCCTTCAGCTCAACATTGTGGCCGAAGGGGTCGAGACGGAAGCCCAGCTGCACTACCTGCGCGATCTGGGTTGCGACAGCATCCAGGGTTTCTACTACGGACCGGCACAACCTGCCAGCGAGCTGCAGAAAGCGCTTCCAAACGGTATCCAGAAAGTTCGTTCCCACGTTGTCTGACCTTCGGTTTCAGCCCGGATCTGGGTTTTTCAACACACCCCTCCCCCATCACCCCGCGCCGGCAGGCCTTCTCATAGGATTGTCCTACACGCCTCTATAGATTGTCCTACAATCTTAATAATTTATTGATTATTTTTGGATTTTTTTGTTTTTTCGTTAACTCGTGCAACAAAAAAATGCGGCCTGTTGCACAGCTTTGGCCCCAGCACTCCTTTAGCATGATCCACAGACTGGAAGGAAACCCGAATAATTTCCTTCTCTGATGATGGATTCATAAAACAAAGGCTGGCAGTACGGATCATGCAGGACAAATACAAATACATCGGCCCGGTTTACGACTTTCTCAGCAACCTTTACAGCGGCAAGAGCATTCAGAGCTGCAAGAACGCCATGCTCGAACAGGACAAGTTGAAGCCGGGAGATCGTGTGCTGGTTGCAGGTGTCGGCCATGGCCGTGATGCCATTCGGGCGGCCGAACTCGGTGCGGACGTCACCGTGGTTGACCTCTCGGAAACCATGCTGAAGAAGTTTTCGGAGCTTCTCGCCCGGGAAGCCCCTCACCTGGAGGTTCGTACCATTCATAACGACATCATGAAGATTGAGGAGTACGAACAGTACGACATGGTTGTCGCCAACTTTTTCCTTAATGTTTTCGACGAAAACAACATGGAAAAGGTACTGGAACACCTGGTGCAGCTGGGCAAACCGGGCGCCAAAGTGGTCGTTGGGGACTTCATCTACCCCACCGGCAATATCCTGGCCCGAGCGTTCAAGAAAGCCTACTGGTACGTGGCCGTTTTCACTTTCTGGCTGTTCGCCAACAACGCTTTCCACAAGGTCTACAACTACCCGGAACATCTGGAAAAGCTTGGCCTTGAGGTTCGGGAAACCCGGGAATTCTCACTACTCAACATCAACTGTTACTGGTCCATTCTGGCGGAAAAGCGCGGGTAACCCTGGTCCCAGTAGGACAGCAATAACAAGAAACACCGGCGCAGAAGGAGTCGAGGCATGACACAACAAACACTGATTCTGGATGGAATCCGCGGCGTCGCGGAAAAACCTCTTTCCTTCACGGAGCGGGTCAACCTCCTGAAGAAGTACGGCACCCATTCTCAGTCGTTCTCAACACTGCAGCCGGGTATGCGCTACTTCGATATGCCGGGTGTAGGCTACATCGGTTACATGAAGAAGTGGGGCATGAATTTTGTGCTGTCCGACCCGGTCTGCGCACCGGAAGACCGTGAACTCCTGCTTTCCCGGTTCGAAAAGAAAGTACTGAACTGCTGCTACATGCAGGTTTCAAAGCCGGTGGCGGATATTCTGTCCCAGAAGCACGGTTACTATGGCACCCAGTTCGGCTCCGAGGCGCGGATTGATCTGAGCAAATGGTCTCTCAAGGGCAAGAAAAAACAGACCATCCGCACCGCACTGAACCAGGCGGAGAAGGCAGGAATCACCGTTCAGGAACGCTTCAGTGACGATCACACCAAAGAGATCTCTGATGCCTGGATCAAGACGCGTAAGTGCAAGAGCAAGGAAATCCGCTTTCTGATCCGGCCCATGGAAATGGACTATCGTGAAAACGAACGCCATTTCTATGCCTACGAGAACGGTAAGGCGGTCGGGTTCATCTATTTTGACCCAATCTACCATCGCAACGAAATCATCAGCTATGTCCCCAACATTTCGCGGGCGAACGCTGATTTCCGCCAGGGGATTTTCTATACCATCATGGCTCATGCCATGGAGGTATTTCAGGCTGAAGGCGTGCCCTACCTGGATCTGGGCCTGATTCCGCTCAGCGTCCATGATGACAACGGCCCGCATGAAAGCCGACTGCTCAAGGGACTCTTCCGCAAGGTCTACGAGCACGGCACCATGTTCTATAACTTCAAGGGGCTGGATTTCACCAAATCCCGCTTCCGGGGTGAGGTTGAAAAGACTTACTGCTGCCACCGACCGGCTCTGCCGATGCTGGAGTTCCTGGCAGTTTTCAAACTTACCCGTCTGATCTGATCAGGCCGCGGCGAGGCGTCACCTGACTTCCGGGAAAGTCGGTCGTCAGGTGACACCGCCCTTTTCCCATGCGGGCAATCCATGCATCAAGCCCGACAGGCTCATTTCCAGTAAACAGCAACTCATGAGCCGCCCGCCCTTCCAGTGACACCGCTACGCCCTGTTGCTCGGCAAGGTATTGCACGCGCCGTGCAATGGCTTCGCCGGAATCCACCCAGTTCAGCGTTTCAGGCATGGCCTGCTGCAGTGAGGAGCGCACCAGCGGAAAGTGGGTGCAACCGAGAACGACGGTATCAACCTTCGCCTGAACAAAAGGCTCGATGATCGGTCGCAGCCCCTCCACGGGCACACTCCCCTGCTCAAGCGACGCCTCGGCCATACGAACCAGATCGGAACTGCCCACACGGACGATCTGACAGTCCGAGGCATACTCCTCTATCAACCGGTCGATGTAGGGCCGATCCACCGTGGCTGGTGTGGCAAGAAGGCCAATAGACCGGTTGCGGCTGAGGCTGGCCGCGGGCTTGATGGCAGGCACCACGCCAACCACCGGGAGCGAGATGGCCGCCCGGAGCGAGGGCAATACCACCGTGCTGGCCGTGTTGCAGCCAATCACCACCATGTCGGCTGGAAAATCCTCGAGCGCCTTTTGCACAAGCGTCACACAGCGTTCGATCACCCGCTTCTCGGGCTGGTCGCCATAAGGAAAGAATGCATTATCGGCAAGGTAACTCAGCTGCATTGCTGGCATTTGCCGCCAGATAGCCTCGGCGATACTGAGGCCGCCCACACCACTGTCAAAAAGCAGGACTCTGGGGGAAAGGTTAGTCATCAGCCACGCTCCGGTGCCCCGGCGAGGGAGCGGATCAGACGGCCAGCGATGGTCCAGGCACCGGGCACCCGCGGCAGCCCATACACCGGAAACCAAGCCAGATCCGCCAGCTCATCCTCAGCCCGGATCAGTTCGCCGGCGGAATAATCAGCAACATACCCCAGCATCAGCTGATGGGGGAAAGGCCAGCTTTCTGACTCAATATAGCGAAGGTTGCGAATTTCGATGCCCGTCTCTTCGGCAACTTCTCTCCGAACGGCCTCTTCCGCAGACTCCCCTGGCTCAATAAATCCCGCAATCAGGCTCCAGAGATCCGGAGGATGGCGGTGGCTACG
>SLIH01000047.1 GCA_007135745.1 Halomonas sp.
GCCTCTCCGATGGTTACGGCAACCAGAGGGATATCCTCCAGAGCGTCCCGTGCCTCGTCCAGGGTACGGCGGCCCGTGCGGTCTCGGTCGGCGGTAATAACGAGCGCCGCCGCGTGCCGGAGATGATCCGATGAGAATTCATGGCTCAGCGCCTCGCCAGCCTTGGTCAGCGCGTTGTTGAGGTCGGTGGAGAGGTTGTTGGTGCGTTCCACGGACTCCAGCGCTTCCACAAGCTCGGCGCGATTGGTCGAAAACTCGGTCAGCTGCTCCACGTCGTCGTCGAACACAAACAGGGCAACTTCCTGATGTGGCGACAATCCACGCACCAGTTCAGCCATCTCGGAGCGGACCAGCTCGATATCTTCTTCCCCGCGTGCGGAGTTGACGTGCAGCATGACAGCCAGGGACTGGGTTGCGCGCAGGCCGGGAATGTCGGTGACAGGGCCGAAAGCCGGGAAGTTGGTATTGATCAGGTAGTCACCGCTCTCAAGGATTTCGAGGTCATCGAACTCAAGCCCGCTCACCGGGAGTCCGGTGTCCTCGTCGGTTACCGTAAAGAAACCACCGACCACGGAAGGTTCGTGTGCTTCGGGGGCAACCAGCTCATTGAGAACGAAGTTACGACTGCTGGTGTCAGTTTCTTCCTCGGAAGCATCAGTGGATGTGTCGTCACTGTCCGAGCCATCAGCACTGAGACAGCCTGAAAGCATCAGGATACATGCGAAAAGAAGAGCAAAACTACGGAGGGGGCTTTCCCTGTACATCATGAATCTCCATCCCTGGACTCTTGTGTGGCGGCATTAAATCAAAGTAAGGCGGCTGAGGCAAACTATTGCCCACGGGCTTGTGATCACGCACAAAAAAAGGGCTCCATTCAGGAGCCCTTTTCGGAACGTCTCTGCCACTGGGGCAGAAGTGGATTATTCGGCGGCGGCGCGTGCAGCGTCCAGCCACTCATCCACGGTGTCGCGGTTTTCCTGGATCCACTGGGCAGCCAGCGGGCGCACTTCGCGATCGCGCAGGTCCGCTTCATCCATCTTGGCGTCTACTTCGCTGATCCATTCCAGTGGCAAGCGCACGTGGCGGAACAGTTCCGCCGCAGCGGGGTTGTCTTCCAGGAAGCTGTTGTTGGCTGCTACCTGAATGTCCGCTGAGACAAAGCCCATGTCGATGGGATCGGTGACCGCACCCTCAATGCCGGAGGCGCGCTCGTTTTCGTCTTCGACAATGCCCGGAGCGTTGATCCACATCACGTCTTCACCCGGCACCAGTTCCAGAATCCAGGCGCTGGGCCCCCAGGTCATATAGAGCGCCGGTTCGCCTGCCTGGATACGTGACAGTGCCTCGGAGAAGTTGGCGGAATAGCCGGCATCCACGTGATTGATGTAGTCCCCCAGCTCGAACTTTTCGATCATATCGTTGATCGCCTCGTGGCAACCCCAGCCGGGAGGGCAGCCATAGAGGTCGGCACGGCCGTCTCCATTGTGATCAAAGGCGTTGCGCACCTCTTCACGTTCCACGAAGTCGTTGATGCCGGTGATGTCGTATTCCTCGATGGCATCAACGTTCACCAGATAACCCTGAATACCACAGCCTTCGCAGAGCGGATCAAAGATGGTTGCGACGTCATTGAAGTTGTCCGGAAGCTGTGGATTGTGCAGCGGGAACCAGCCGTTGGGCCAGTAATCGATATCCCCTTCGGTCATGGCCAGGTAGGCAACCGGGTTAGACAGGGATGTCGGGTTCTGGACGTTGTAGCCAAGTTCTTCCAGCAGCTCGACGTAGACCCAGCTCACCGGAATGGCTGAAGTCCAGGTAGCGACGGCGGGTTGAACACGCACGCCATCGCCGGGCTTGTCCGATGCCGAAGCTGCGGTGGTTCCCATGCCCAGCGCTATAACTGCCGCCGCGAGCATGGCCTTGATTTTCGCCATGGTGACCGTTGTTTTTAGCCGTTTCATGGTTGTGCCTCCATTTCATTGTTGTGTTGGGATCTTCCAGTATCTCATTCCGATTTTTTCGCCCGGCTTGCCGGGCCCTTGTCACCCAGACCCTGGGTAATACGATCCAGCACCATTGCCAGAAGGACGATGCCGATGCCACCGACGAAGGCCTGGCCGATATTCAGCCTTTCAAGGCCTGCGTAGACTTCAAGGCCCAGGCCACCGGCGCCGATGATGGCGGCAATGACCACCATGGACAGCGACAGCATGATGGTCTGGTTGAGGCCGGCCATAATGGTTGGCAGAGCCAGTGGCAGTTGTACCTTCCACAGGATCTGCCTTGGCGTCGACCCAAAGGCTGTAGCCGCTTCGATGAATTCTGTCTGCACCTGGCGGATGCCCAGGTTGGTCAGTCGGATCGTCGGCGGCATTGCGAAAATGATGGTTGCAATCAGCCCCGGCACATTGCCGATGCTGAAGAGCATAACGGCGGGCACCAGATAAACAAAGGGCGGGGTGGTCTGCATGATGTCCAGAACCGGGCGCATACCGGTATAGAACCAGTCCTTTCGGGAGCACAGGATGCCCAGCGGGACACCAATCAGCAGGCAGAACAGCACGGCCGTGGCCACCAGTGACAGGGTGATCATCAGCTCGTACCAGACGCCCATGAAGCCGACAAAGGCGAAAGCAATGACCGCGAAGAGGCCGACTTTCCAGGACGCAGCGCGCCAGCCGATGATGAAGAGGACCGCCAGGAAGATCAGTGGGGGCGTCGAAGTCAGCGCCCACTGAATGGCTTCCATGGTGCCGCGCACGGGCGGACTGATCCAGGTGCGGAAAAACTCCCGAAAGGTGGCAACAATCCAGTTCACGAACTCGGTTACCCACTCACGCACGGGAATATCGATAAGATCAAAAGGGTCGCTCAGAAAGCCCCCCAGAACCGGAACCAGATCATTCATGCTGAAGCAGCCTCCTCGGTCAGAGCGTAGCCACGCTTCTCCAGAATGCCGTGTATCAGCTCGGGTTCATCGATGACGCCGGTGATTCGTTGCTCCGTGTCGCGCACGATCACCGGGAGCTGGGTAAAGGCACGGCCTCGCAGTACCTGTCTCAGGATGGTGTCTTCGTTGCATTGTACGGTGGTGTCCACACGCCGCTCGGGTCCCGTCCGCTCTCTTGCCAGGGCTTCATCGAGGTCGGCGAGCGCTGCTTCTTCGCCGTTGACCACGAGCTTCTGCAGGCAGCCCTGATTGTCAACGCCAAAGCGTATGTCCGGATACCCATGGCGAACGTAATAGCTCAGCCCGCCTTCCTCGCCTGCGGGCTCGAAGTGGGGCGCTTTGAACGGCAGAGCCACCGTGCTGGCAGTAATGACGCCAGTGGGGTCCGCGTGTTCGACGAAATTGGCCACATATTCGGTACGAGGGTTCACCAGGATCTCTTCCGGATTGCCAATCTGCACAATCTCGCCGCCATCCATGATGGCGATGTGATCACCGATGCGCATGGCTTCGTCCAGGTCATGGGTGATGAACAGGATGGTGCGTCCCAGTTCCTGCTGGATCTTGATCAGCTCGTTCTGCATCTGCACCTTGATCAGTGGGTCCAGGGCGGAGAAGGGTTCGTCCATCAGCAGCACCTTTCCCTCGGTGGCAACCGCACGGGCCAGCCCGACACGCTGCTGCATGCCGCCCGAAAGCTCAAAGGGGTAGTGATCTTCCCAGCCTTCCAGCCCCACCATGGCCAGAAATTTTCGCCCGAGTTCTTCTCGCTCTTTTTTGTCGCGGCCCTGTATTTCCAGCCCGTAAACCACATTGGACAGCACCGTGCGGTGCGGGAACAGGGCGAAATGCTGGAACACCATGCTCATTTCGTGAGTGCGGATGTGGCGCAACCCTTCGGCGTCCATGGCGGCAATGTCTTCCTCGCCACGCTCCGGGTGTTTCAGGATGATTTTTCCCGCGGTAGGGTCAATGAGCCGGTTGATGCAGCGAATGAGAGTGGACTTGCCGCTCCCCGACAGGCCCATGATGACGAACACCTCGCCCGGCTCGAGTTCGAAGCTGGCGTTGTTGACGCCTACGACATGCCCGGTTTCGCGTTGGATTTCTTCTTTCTTTTTGCCCTGCTTGAGAAGTGGCAGGATGGACTCAGGATCCGGTCCGAATATCTTGGTAACGCCTTCCGCGCGAATCACTCCAAAGCACCCCACTCAGCCTGGTTAATGATTTGTAACGTACCAATGATGATATCCGAAGCTAACGCCATTGGCAGGTCAGGTCAAATCCCGCACCGGACTGACAACGTTTTCCGGAAGTGGTTGAATGGCTCCACAGCGGGGCATCCCATTCGGTTTTCGCCTCGATCAGACATATCCAAAAGGTTGCTTTGCTGGAGGGAAGAAGATAATGGAAGAAGGTTTCGCCGCCCTGAAAAACCGCCATCGCGAGATTCGCGAATCCCTGCCGGGCTCCCTGGATCTTCGGGTACATCGCTCGCTGAGCTGGCTGCAGCGGGCTGAACTCTGTGAAGATGACGCCGACGGTCGTTTCGTCTTTCTCTGGATTGCTTTCAACGCCGCCTATGCCCAGGAAATGCGCACGGATGAACCCATGCCCGAGCAGCGGGTTTTACGCGGGTTTCTGGAAAAGCTGGTGTCACTCGATGAACAGAAAAAGCTCTCCGCGGTTGTCTGGACGGAGTTCCCGAAAGCCATTCGGCTGCTGCTGAACAATCAGTATGTATTCCAGCCCTACTGGGATTCCCAGAACGGTAAACGTCCCCGGGGCGAGTGGTCCGGACTCTTCGAACGGGCCAAGGTGGCCGCATCCCGTGCGCTGGGATCGGACGATACGGCGCGGGTGCTCGGAGAGGTGTTCTCGCGGCTGTATACCCTCCGTAACCAGATGGTTCACGGGGGCTCTACCTGGAACAGCTCGGTGAATCGGGATCAGGTACGTGATGGCGCCAATATCCTCGGCCAGGTTGTTCCGGTCATCATTGAAATTCTAATGACCCACCCGGAGGCGGATTGGGGTGAACCCTGTTATCCGGTGGTGGAGAGCAACGTATGACGGCGTCTGATCGGCCCATTACCCCCAGTGGCCGCCACCGCGTGGCGGTTTACGGCACGCTGAAGCGGGGAGAGCGCAACCACCATCTGCTGCAGGGGGCCGAGTTCCTGGGGGTGGACCATCTCACTTCGATCACCCTCTACGACCTTGGCCCTTACCCCGGAGCACGCACGGAAGTCTCCGAAGGTGTTGACGTGGAGCTCTATGGTGTTTCCCCGTCCACGTTTGCCGCATTGGACGAGTTGGAGGACTTTAATCCACGTGCGCGACATGCGGGGAATTACGACCGCAGGGTCCTGTCCACGGCTCATGGCCCTGCGTGGGTCTACCTCTACAATCACTCGGTACGCGGTTGTCCCCGCATCCATGCCGGTGGCTGGTCTGCGGCCTGAAGTGCATTCACCATACCGAACCGTATCAGATCAACATCTGAATTCGCTCCCGTAATACCGGTAAGAGCTCCTGTTCGAACCAGGGATTGCGCCGCAACCAACCATTATTACGCCAGGACGGATGAGGCAGGGGCATAATGGCTGGTTTCCGCTCCTCCGCCAGAATGCTTTGCCAGTTTGCAACCGTATCCGTGAGTGTGCGCGCCCTGTGTTCCTGTGGCAGATGGTAGCGCTGGGAATACTGGCCGATGACCAGGATCAGTTCCAGCGAATCCAGTTCCTGGAAAATGCGATCATGCCAGATTTCACGACACTCACGCCGGGGCGGCCGATCGCCCCCTTTGGCGTCGTAGCCAGGGAAGCAGAAACCCATGGGAACAATGGCAAAGCGTGATGGGTTGTAGAACGTTTTTTCGGTGACCCCCAGCCACTGGCGCAGTCGCTCCCCGGAGGGATCATCGAAAGGGCGTCCCTTCTGGTGCGCCTGGTTGCCGGGAGCCTGACCGGCCACGCAGATAGACGCTTTGCGGTCCCCAAGCTGGAGTATCGGCTTCGGCTCCTGGGGCAGGCGCTGCCCATAGCGTGGGCAGTCCCGGCAAATCCGGCAATGCTGGATTTCATCGGCAAGCGCGAGCATGGGCTTCACCCTCACTGTCTGATCGATCGTTTACCGTTGTTCACAATATCCTGCCTTCCGGTAAAGGCTCAATGCGCGGTTCTGGTCTAGACTTTTTAAGGACTGCTTAAGAGATGAATCCGAGCTCATGGTTTATCGACTGCTCCCAATGGTGGGATTACTGCTTCTGCTGCTTCCGGCGGCAGGCTTTGGCGAGCTTGCGCCCCGACTGGAAGCAGGCGATGGCATGGGCTGGTATGCCGACACAGCCGGTGAGCTGGACACCCTGGCGGACCTCAGGGCAGCGGAGGCGGATCTGGATTGGCAGGTGGCGGAAGGTGCGGGTGTCAGTCTTGGTTTCAACAGCACGCCGCACTGGTTCCGGTTCCAGGTGCCAGCGGTGGAGCTCCGCGAGGATGCCAGGCGTTATCTGCATATTTCCGAAGCCCTGCTGAACCGTATTGATGTATTTGTTCTGCAAGGAGACGAACTGATCCAGGAAGCCCGAATGGGCGCTGATTTCCCCTTTGGTGAGCGTCCGATCAGGCACAGCGAGTTTGTGACCCCCGTTACCCTCAATGAGGTCGGCCCCACCCATTTCTATCTGCGTGTGCAGACCAATGGTAGCCTCCAGGTGGAACCGCTTCTCTGGGAGACGGACGCTTTTGCCGAACAAAACCGTCTCGAGTCCATCGCCTCGGGGGTCTTCTACGGCATCATGCTGGTGATGTTCTTCTACAACCTGTTCATCTATTTCGTTGTCCGGGATCGCAGTTACCTCTACTACATCGGCTTTGTGGCCGTCTTTACGTTCTTCATGCTTGCGTTGAAAGGCGATGGGTTCCAGTTCGTCTGGCCGAATGCTGTCGCCTGGAACGAAACCTCGGTGGCTTTCTTCGTGGCTCTCCTGGGTTTTGTAACGCTTCCGTTTACCA
>SLIH01000271.1 GCA_007135745.1 Halomonas sp.
CGGATCCTTGAGGACGAGCGCCTGGAGATTGATGGTATCAGCGGTACCAGTGCCGGTGCGATGAACGCGGTGGTGCTGGCGGACGGACTTCAGCGTGGTGGCCGTGAGGGTGCTAGAAAGGCGTTGCGTGCGTTCTGGGAGCAGGTCAGCAGCGCAGCCCGGTTTTCGCCCATTCAACGTACCCCGCTGGACCGTTTGTTGGGGAACTATAGTCTGGATCGTTCACCCAGCTATTTTTTTTATGAGACCCTGACGGGGCTTTTTACCCCATCCCAATTGAATCCCTTTGGCTTTAATCCCCTGAAAGACCTGCTGGCCCGGCAGGTGGATTTCGATTGCGTGAATGGTTGCCGCAAAGTGAAGGTGTTTGTAACAGCCACCAATGTGCGCACGGGCCGAGCCCAGATCTTTCGTCAACCGCATATTTCCGTGGATACGGTTATGGCCTCCGCATGCCTGCCGTACATGTTTGAGGCCGTTGAGATTGATGGTGAAGCATACTGGGACGGGGGCTACAGCGGTAACCCGGCGCTCTTCCCGCTGGTGGACGACCAGGGTTGTCGCGACCTGGTGGTGGTACAGATCAATCCGTTGGTTCGCGAACAATTGCCCTCCACGGGACGGGAAATTATCAACCGCATCAATGAGATCACCTTCAACTCAAGCCTGATCAAGGAGTTGCGGTCTATCCAGTTGTTGCAGCAGCTTATTCAGGCCGAAGGCCTGGAGCTGGAGCGTTATCGCGCCATGCGACTGCACCTGATCCATGCGGAGCGTGATGTAGAGGAACTGGGTGCGTCCAGCAAACTCAATGCGGAATGGCGTTTCCTCACCCGCCTGCACGAACAGGGGCGAGCGTGGGCGGATCAATGGCTTGCTGAGAACTATGATGCCATCGGCAGGCATTCCACCTTCGACCTGAATGAGCTCTTCAGGGACAGCTTCCGACCTATCATCCCGGATGACGCCGACGACATGAGCGACGAGGGGCAGGGCGGATGAGCGGCGTGATGGCAATCGTTGTTGCCCTGGGGCTGCTGATGTATCTGGCTTATCGTGGGGTGAGCCTGTTGATCCTGGCACCGGCATTGACTGCGCTGCTGGCGCTGGTGTCGGTGGATACGCCCCTGCTGGCAAGCTACACCCAGGTGTTCATGGGCGCCGCCGGGAACTTTATTGTGCAGTTCTTTCCGTTGTTTCTCCTGGGCGCGATTTTCGGCAAGCTGATGGAGGATTCCGGCAGCGCGGAGGTTCTGGCCCGGGCCATTGTCCAGAGGTTGGGCGATGCCCGTGGCATACTGGCTGTGGTGCTGGCCTGCGCTGTCATGACCTATGGCGGGGTTTCGCTGTTCGTGGTGGCCTTTGCGGTCTATCCCATCGCTGCGGCCCTGTTCCGGCAGGCCGATCTGCCGAAGCGGTTGATTCCCGGAACCATCGCGCTGGGCGCCTTCACCTTCACCATGACGGCGTTGCCGGGTACGCCGGCCATCCAGAACGCCATTCCCATGCCCTATTTTGGCACCTCGCCCTTCGCGGCTCCGGGGCTTGGCATTATCACCGGGCTGCTGATGTTGATGATGGGGCAGGCGTGGCTGAGCTATCGCGCGGGTCAGGCGCATGCAGCCGGGGAAGGGTACGGCGACCATGGCGACGCCTCGCCGGAATTCGACCGGGAATTGCGGGAACATGCCGCTGGGGAAGGCTTTGACGTGATGGAGGTGCCACCCGAGGTGAAGCCACGTGATCTTCCCCCTCTGTCCCTGGCGCTGATGCCCATCGTGCTGGTGATCGTGTTGAACCTTGTATTCACGACCCTGGTGATGCCCGCCATGAATACGGATTATCTGGCTGAGCCCAGGTACGGGGCGACCGGGCTTGATTCAGTCCGGGGTGTCTGGTCCGTGATTTCCGCGCTTGTGATCGCCATCCTGTTTCTCATCGCGACCAACATGAAGCGCCTGCCCAGGGTTAAAGAAACACTGGACAGCGGCGCCAATGCTTCGTTGGTCCCCATCTTCAACACGGCCAGCCTGGTGGGGTTTGGTTCCGTGGTTGCTTCCCTTGCGGCGTTCGGGATGATCAGCGATTGGGTTACTTCTCTGGGTGGCGATAATCCGCTTATTTCACTGGCGATTGCCGTGAATGTTCTGGCGGGCATGACCGGGTCCGCATCGGGCGGTATGAGTATCGCCCTGTCGACTCTGGGCGAAACCTACGTTGCCATGGGGCAGGCTGCGGGTATTTCGCCGGAGCTTATGCATCGGGTCACGGCGGTTGCCACGGGCGGTCTGGATGCCCTGCCGCACAACGGGGCGGTGATCACCCTGCTGTCCATCTGCGGCCTGACGCACCGCCAGGCTTATCTGGATATTGCCGTGGTGGCCGTACTCGTCCCGATTCTGTCCCTGGTCGTGCTTATCGCCCTGGGTACCTTGATGGGTACTTTCTGATTGATCGAGCCGCTGGAGCAGCGTCATCAGCCCAATGCAGGCGGCATCAATGGGCTGCTCTCTTCGGGTGCCGGGGGGAGTGAACCCTGTTGATTGGCCTGCTACTATCATTTTATTGCACTCCCCTCCTCAGTGAGCGGTGCGCTCGGGTTCGCTGGCGGAACATGTGCCAGATGCGTCGCAAGCGCAGGAGCATCGAGTGGGCATGGTCGGTAAAAGACCGTCAAACCCGTGCTGCATCCTGTGTGGAGCCAACTCAGTTGGAAGGATAGGGAGTCGGTGCAGGGAAAGGTTGGTTTCGAGGAGAGCATGATGTTCGTTCGGGCATTGGTGGGCTGTATTCTGCTTATGGCTGTATCCGGTCCGGCTACGGCTGAGCCCTTCAGGATTGCGGTTCCACCGCTGGCTTCGTTGCTGGAAGAGGACGGCTCGGGAGTCTATCAGCGATTGATCGATCAGGCGCTGGTGCCCTTGGATGCTGAGATCGAACAGCACTTCTATCCATACCGACGTGCATTAAGGGTATTTGAGGAAGGTGAAGTGGATTGTGTCTTCTCTCTCACAGAGGTGCTCCTGGAGCGCCATGGAGAGGATGAGGTTATCTACAGTTTCCCTCTTGGAAAATTCATTTTCCATATTTTTACGCTGGCGGATGAGCCGGCCATTGAGTCGGTGGAGGCACTCAACGGGTTGTCTGTAGCCACCATACTGGGGCATGAGGTCTATCTTAAGTCAGTGCTGGGGCGCGACTTTCAGGTCGAGCAGGTCAGGAGCGAGGCTCAGGCTATCCGTATGCTGGAACTGAACCGGCTGGATGCGTTTATTGCTGCTCTGCCGGACATTCAGCCCTTTCTGGGGCAACTGAATTATGCACCGGAAAGCCCGTTGCTGGAGAGTTTTGACCGACTCAACTGCCATGCTACCGAACGTAACCTTGCTTTTGTTGACGCCTTGTCGGAACGGTTGCGGACATTGAAGGAAAATGGGATCTACCGGGAAGAGGCAGGCCCTCTCTATGTTCCCTTTTCCCACGAAGAGGCAGGTCCCTCTTACGCGGATCGCTGAGGTAGCCATTGCCAGAATGATGGCGGAATGGCTTCCTGTGTTTTATTCATCACTCTGTTGCTGGCGTTTTTCACCTCTCGCCGGTTTGCTGTCTTCCCGGATCGGGTCTTTTGAAATCTCAACGCTGGCAAACCCGATATCAGGGCCTTCGGATCGTCGCTGGCCGGGCTCCACGTAGCGGAGGTCATAAAAGCGAACCAGCCAGCCATCTCCGGTTTCCTCGACTTCCCAATAGGGGTGGCGTGTCCAGGTGGCAAAGCCACGAATGGATTCGTCCTCCAGCGCCTTACGTACGATAGCGCTTGGCTCCGGGCGCGGCACGGTTTCGGTGCTGCCGTCGGCCTGGATGATGTGGTAATGCTCGTCTTCCGCAACGATCGTGCGATGGGCTTGGGGCTGACCGGGCATGGGGTTGGCCTGGACCTGGGTGGCTTGCGGGAAACGCTCCGCTATGGCGGATTCAGCAATTCGGGCCATCCCGTAGACGGCGCCGATGTATAGGACCAGCGTTGCGAGACCTGCGCGTGTCAGTGTCTGAATGAAGGCAGGGGAGGGCCTTTGCCATCGGATGACCACGATCACGGCGACACCAGTCAGCCATAGGGCCTTTACGGCTGCGGGGGGCAGCTCGCTGGTGAGAATGAGCACGCTGGCGAGCGCAGCCAGTAGTGCCCAGCCAAGCTGGGCTCCAGCACCCTTGGACCAGGCCAGGACAACGCCAACGCCCATGAGTAGCCAGACCCAGGGATCAATAATGAAGAGGGTGTCACCATAGAACCAGCGTCCGTCGAACGGCATCAGAAGGCGGATGCCGTAGGTGTTGAGCCAATCGAGAAACAGATGAGAAAGCACACCCAGGTAGCTTAATGCCACGATCATGCCGGGCCGGAAAGGCAGGGTGCCGGCTGTCTGACGCTCGCCCCACCGATGCCAGAGCCCAACCAGCGCGCTAAGCACAAGAGGCAGCAGAATAAGTGCAAGGATGCCATGACTCCAGCCGCGCCGGAAATAAAGCGAGGTGTCGGTGCCGGCAAAGTGGGCGATCACGTCAATGTCCGGAAGGTTGGCGGCAATCAGCAGTGTGACCGTAGCGTACCGGGTGGTGCGCTTGAGGCCGGTTTCCGCAAGCGCGGCCCCGAACAGGGTGTGTGCGACTGGATCCATGGCATATCCCGAGTCAGCTCCGGCATCCTGCTATGACGGGGCCCGCTGCGATACAGGCTCAAAGTCACTGATGGGAGCAGGCACTTTGTCAGAGGCTTCGTTATTGCTCTGTTGTGTTGTAAACGTAGGAGGCGACCTTCCCATCGTCATGGAAGCGTACCACCAGGTCCGTGGTCTTGGCGGGACTGAAGGCCGACCAGCGGTACTTCGCGTAGGTCCAGGTGCGCTTGCCGTCCTCAATGCCGGTACGCCAGGGCTCGCCGAACATTTCCTGAATATCGGAGCGGGTCGTTTCACCGATTCGGATCTGGTCCACATGCTGGGTGGGGAAGTCGTGGCCAACGGTGGCACAGCCAGTCAACATAAATACGGACATCAGTAGAGCCGAGATTTTATTTCTCAGTCCTCTCATTGCTATCTCCCTGCCAGATGGATGTCGGAGACATCATAGCTGCTATCGGTCATTTCGTCCCGGGGGTTGCAAGCTTCTGATTGCCGATTGGGTTATCTTTGAGGACAACTGCCGACGCCATCAGGCACCTGTGTCGGCAGTTGGTAAATCACGTCAGCGCCCTTTGGGCTTCTTTTTGCGTGTGAGGTTGGCAACTGCTGGCTTGCTCTTCTTCTGAGCACGTTTCTCCGCAGCGGTTCTGAGTGGCTTCTTCTTGCCGTCTTTTTTCTTGTTCATGCCCTTGCTCATGATCGTTCTCCCCAGTTGTGCATTCCGGCAGGCCAATTGGCTTACCCGGAGCAGGCGCATTCGGCGCCTGTTACGCACTTATCCTCCCGAAGCCTTTTGTGGGCAATGGGTAGAAGTACGCATCGCCGGGTCAGGCGCTACTCAGGGGTTGTCCGGGATTGGTGAAAGGGCAGGGCGTTTTCGGCCTCGGCGGCATAGGCCTGGACCGCCCTGGCCTCACGGCGACAGAAATCGGCCACGGCCGGGCGCAGGCCTTCATTTTCGACCCAGTGCAGTGACTGAATCAGTTGCGGTCGAAATCCACGTTTGAGTTTGTGCTCGCCCTGAGCACCGGCGTCGAAGGTTTTCAGGCCACGGGCAATGCAGAAATCGATGCCCTGGTAGTAGCAGGTCTCGAAATGCAACTGGTCGTATTCCTCCAGGCAGCCCCAGTAGCGTCCGAACAATGTCTGCTGATCGTGCAGAAACAGTGCGGCCGCACAGTAATGGTTGTCATGGATGGCCATGACCAGATGGACGTGTTCTGGCATGGACTCGATAATGTGCTGGAAGAAAGCCTTGTTGAGATAGGGGCGCTGGCCCCGTTTGAGGTAGGTGGCCTGGTAGAAAACAAAGAAGGTGTCCAATGCCGCCTGGGTAATTTCAGGCCCTGGCAGGTTTTGGAAACGGATGCCCTGTTCCCGCACCCCTTTGCGTTCATGACGGATCTGTTTGCGTTTGCGTGACTTGAGCGTGGCGAGAAAGTCTTCAAAGCTGCGGTAACCGTGGTTTTCCCATTGGAACTGGCAGCTCAGGCGAGTCAGCCATCGTTCGGGGTTCAGGGCTTCGCGGCTGGATTGATCCGGAAAGAGCAGGTGCCAACTGGAGGCCTGGCCCGATGCCAGTAGGGTTTCCAGGGCTGATGAGAAGTTTTCGCCAGTGCTCCCGGGGGGGTGGTTCGATGCGTGGAGCAGTCGTGGCCCCGGGGAGGGCGTGAATGGAACGGCGCTCAGCAGCTTGGGGTAGTACTCCAGACCGTAATGGGTCCAGGCATCGGCCCAGGCCCAGTCAAAGACGTATTCCCCGAAGGAGTGGAACTTGAGGTAGCTGGGCAGGGCGGCGATCAGGTGGCCTTGTTCATCACGTTCAACCCAGTGGCGAGGCTGCCATCCGGTTTCGGCTGTGGTGCAGCCAGTCTTTTCCAGCCCGTACAGGAACTCATGGCGCAGAAAGGGGTTGGTTGTACCGCTCAGACGGTTCCACTGTTCCGGAGCCAGGTGCGCGAGGCTGTCGATGAAGGCCATACCCGGTGCTCCTTGATCTACGAAAAAATGCGGATCACCAGAAGAGCAGCAAGGCCAGAGCCAGTGCCCAGACATAATAGGCAAACACCTTGAGCTGGGCCCGGTAAAGCAGCTTGATCACCAGCCAGAGCGCGACGATGCCCACCAGCGCTGAGGCGATGAAAACGACGACGAGGGTCATCAAACTGATGTTCTCCAACCACTGCCCGGCGCGGTAGAGCTCAATGCCGTAAACCAGGCTGATGGCGCAGATGGTGGGGATGGCCAGAAAAAACGAATA
>SLIH01000109.1 GCA_007135745.1 Halomonas sp.
ATATCAAATAGTATATTGAATTATTATGACGAAAAGCGGGGTCGGCCCCGGCGAAAGCTATATCTATCAGTGTGTTAGCGTTACCTTACGAATTGGCTGTGGTACCCTTCGCTTTTCTTCATTCAGGAAATGACAGTATGCGGTTATTGCGCAACGGTAAAGGGGGACCTCGGCTGATTCTTGCGCACGGGGCGGGCGCCCCCATGGATTCTGACGCCATGGAGCGTTTGACTGACGCGCTGGTCGGGGTGGGGTTCGAGGTTGTGCGGTTTGAGTTCCAATACATGATGCGCCGGAGAGAGGATGGCCGGAGACGTCCTCCGGACCGTGAGCCCCGACTGATTGAGCGTTGGCTTGAGGCCATTGAAACCGTGCGTCAGAGCGGCGACGAGAATGAGCCTCTGTTTATCGGGGGCAAATCCATGGGTGGTCGCATGGCGACCCTGTTGGCCTCACGCCAGGCACCAGGTTGTGTGCAGGGCTGCCTCGCCTTCGGGTACCCTTTCCATCCGCCTGGGAAGCCCGAACGGTGGCGCACGGATCATTTTCCCGCACTTTCCGTGCCGCTCTGGATCGCCCAGGGCGAGCGTGATCCTTTTGGCCGGCGCGAAGAAGTGTCCGGCAATCCCTGCATGGCACATATCCAGCGCCTGCACTGGGTCGAGCAGGGTAATCATGACCTCAAGCCTACCAAGCGCAGCGGTGTAACCTGGGATGAAGCGCTTCAGGAGGCCGCTGCCGACGCCATGGCATTCGTAAAACAGGCAGGGACATCTCGCGATGCTGCAAGTTGAAACACAGACCCTGTGGTTGTTCTGCCGCCCCGGTTTTGAAGCCGATGCGGGTCAGGAGTTGGTTGCCCGAGCTGCAGAGCTGGGGGTCTTTGGTTATTTTGTGCCCGGACAGGTTCCGGGTTGGGTTTCTTTTCAGGCGCCTGGCCACGGTCTGGGTGCCGAGCTGTTGCCGCGGCTGCACCTGTCTGAGCTTGTTTTCGTGCGAGACTGGGTTATGGAGCTGGCCCGGCTGGAGCTTCCCGGTGGTGACCGTGTGGGCTCCGTGCTGGAGGCCTTGCGAGAGGAAGTTGATGTCTTTCCTTTCGAACGGCTGGAAGTGCATGTGCCGGCAGAAGGGGCACCGGATGACCTTGCTCGCTTTGCCCGCAAATGGACGTCGCCCCTGGCCCGAGCGTTGCGCGATACTGGCTGGCTGGTGCCTCGGGAAGAGAGCCCGGTCAATCTCCCCAGGCTGGACATTCTGCTGCCGAGCTTTGAGCAGGCCCTTCTCTGTGCGAGTCCCCAGGGGAATCGCTCCCCCTTTGTCGGTGGTGTGCCGCGACTGCGTTTTCCTCCATCGGCCCCCAGCCGTTCCACTCTCAAGCTCGAGGAGGCCTGGAAGCTCTTTATTCCCGAAGAGCACTGGTATGAGCTTCTGGGTGGTGGGCGTCATGCGGTTGACCTGGGCGCGTCGCCCGGCGGATGGACCTGGCAGCTCGTCAAGGAAGGGATGCTGGTGACTGCGGTGGACAATGGCCCCATGGACGAAGCCCTTATGGCAAGCGGTCATGTCGAGCATGTTCGCGCCGATGGCTTTACCTGGCGACCGAGGCGCGCGGTGGATTGGCTGGTGTGCGATATTGTGGACAAACCCGCCCGGGTGGCGGAGCTGATTGCCGGCTGGTTTGAGGACGGCTTGTGCCGCTACTCAGTGTTTAACCTGAAACTGCCGATGAAGCAGCGCCAGCAAGCCTGGGAAAACTGCCGTGACAGGCTGCTTGCCTGCACGGCGCTGAATGCGCCTGATATTCGGCTGCAGGCCAGGCAGCTCTATCATGATCGTGAGGAAATAACCTGTTTTGTGGGGCCTGACCTGCGGCGATCCTGATCCATGCACGGGTCAGTCGGTCGGTTCAGCCCCAGTCACTCTGACCGGTATGACGCAGAACCAGAACCCGTTCCTCGTCCTCAAGCATGGGCCGGATCTGGGCCATCATGGCCCGACGTTGGGGGGAATTCTGCCATCGGTACCAGTGCTGTTCAGAGCGCCAGTTGGAGAGTATCACCCGGTGATTGGGGTTTTTCGCATCCTGCAGAGTTTCACCGGAGATAAAACCCGGAATATCCACTGCTTCGCGCAAGGCTGCCCGTGCACGCTGTTCGTAAACCTGCTCCAGTGACTCTGCAATGCGCCTTTCAATGATCACGCGGATCATGACTCCCCCGATTAGACTGTTCGCTCAACGATTTACAGGATTTATGATAACCTCTCACTCAATTATGGCATAGAGTTACAGGCCTGCACGGTCGGGAGGTTCACGCATTGACAATGCAATATGATGCAACACTCGATGCAACCGGTCTGGTCTGTCCTGAACCGGTTATGCTGCTTCACAACCGCATTGCTGACGTGCCGGTTGGTGGCGTGCTCCGTGTCATCGCGACGGATCCTTCCACCCAGCGCGACATCCCTCGTTTCTGTCAGTTCCTGGATCACCGACTGGTGCACCAGGAATGTGGTGAGGAGCGTTTCGTCTACTGGATCGAGCGCAACTCCTAACCGCATAAATCCCTTTAACGGCGCATGTTTAACAACCCGGCGCCCACGATGAACAGGCATCCAATCGCCTGGTTGAGCGTGAACGGTTCGGACCAGAACAGCCACCCCAATAGCGCGGCAAACACCACGGACGAATAGGTGAACTGCCCGATGCGCCCGGCAGGGGCTATGCGGAAGGCCGTGGTGATCAGCATCTGCGCGAGGGTGGCGCAGGCCGCCAGGCTGACGAGAAGCATCCATTGGGTCGATGTGGGCCATTGCCAATGGATCAGGGCGGCGGGCAGGGAGACGATGGTGGCGATGATCCCGAAATAGACCACAATGCGGGCGCTGGGTTCCGAAACGCCCATACGACGAATCGTCACCTTGGCTGTCCCCCCGAGTAGGGCGCCCGAGAGGCCTGCCAGCACAAAAAGCGTGTCCTCAAGCCCTGCCTTGCCCGGCTCCAGCAGCACAACCACACCACAGAAACCCACGGCAATGGTGCCAAGGGTGAAGGGGCTGGTGCGTTCCCCCAGCCATGCAAAAGCGATCAGCGGGATGAAGAACGGTGCCGTCAGCTTGAGCAGTACCGCATCGGTCAGCGCCAGCCCGCCCAGACTGAAAAAATAGCAGTACATGGCAGAAACCCCGACCACACCGCGCACCAAATGGAAACGAAGGTGCGGCGTTCTGAGGCAGTCCGGCCCCTCTCGCAGCAGCAGGATCGGCAGAATGATGGCAAGGCCCAGCGCATTGCGGGCAAACACCAGCATGGCATTGCCCAGTTCCGGAGACAGGTATTTGATCAATGCGCCCATGATGGCGAGCATGAGTTCGCCACCAAGCACGCAAATCGCACCCTTCTGCAGGGGCGTAGCCCGTAGAAACGCGGATCTCACGTCAGAGACGGGCCCCGCTGTTCACGGATTCCATATGGGAAAGGAATTGGCGCCGATTCATCTCACCCACGACTCGGCTGCCCTCGATTTCTTTGCCCTCGCCATCAAAAAACACCAGCGAGGGTGGGCCGAAAAGCCCGTAGTCTTCCAGAAGGGCACGGTCGGCCGCGTTGTTGTGGGTGACGTCGACCTGCAGGCGTACAAAACTCGCCATTTCTGCAGCGACCTCCGGGTCTGAAAAGACGCGACGTTCCATGATCTTGCAGCTCACACACCAGTCCGCGTACAGATCCAGGATCACGGGTTGGTTGTTCTCGCTCGCCTGGGCGAGGCGAGCTTCGACCCTTGCGCTGTCCTCGATGCGTTCAAAATCGGATTCCTCGGCCGTGCTGGTCTCGGTCGATGCCTGGAAGGGGGCCAGGGGACGCAGCGGATCCTGGCCACCGGCAAGCGCCCCGGCGAGCAGCATGACGCCAACCACAAACAGCACCAGTCCCAGCCCCTTGCGGGTTCTTCCCCAGCCGGTCTCCATGGCTTCAAAGGCGCCAAGCTGGACGCCCGACAGCGCAAACAGCAGTGACCATAGGCCAAGTGCCACCGGGCCGGGTATGACGCGCTCAAGGAGCCAGATGGCTACGCCAAGCATCAATACGCCGAACAGCGCCTTGACACCATTCATCCAGGGCCCGGCCTTGGGCATGAATCGCTGCCCCCCGGTTCCCACAACAAGCAGGAAGGTCCCCATGCCCAGACCAAGGGCAAGCAGGGCGGTACCGCCAATGGCGGCATCCTGAGTGGCGCTGATATAAACCAGGGCGGCGGCCAGCGGTGCTGTGACGCAGGGCGATACCACCAGTGCCGAGAGTGAGCCAATACCAAAAACGCTGGCGACACGCCCACCGGAAAGTTTCTGGCTCTGGCTGGTCAGTCGATCCTGCAGGGCCTGCGGCATGCGGATTTCGAACACACCGAACATGGCCAGGGCAAAGAGCGCAAACAGCAGGGCAAAGGCACCCAGAACCCAGGGCGACTGCAGGTAGGCCTGTACATTAAAGCTGGCGCCCAGAAGCCCCACGAGCACACCGGCTGCTGCGTAGGTCAACGCCATGCCAAGGACATAGGACAGGGAAAGGCCAAAAGCCTGGGGCGTGGTCAGTTGTCGTTGTCCTGCCACCACGGCGGAAATAATGGGAATCATGGGCAGAACACAGGGCGTGAAGGTCAGCCCCAGCCCCAGAACGTAAAACACCAACGCAATGGTCAGCAGTGAATCGTGGGCCAGCACGTTCTGCAGCCCGCCGAAGCTGAACCGTTCATCCGCGGTGCCCGGTTGGCTCGTTCCAGTCCCGGCGGTTGCTGTGCTCTGCGGACGAGTTCCGGTGCCGTTTCCATCGTAAGGGTGGGTCGCCACCCCAGCCACGGGGTCGAAGCGGATGCGCTCCGTCTCGGGTGGGTAGCAAAGCCCTGCCTCGGCACACCCCTGCCAGGTTACACGCACATCGGCCGCTTTGGCCCCCTCGGGCAGGGTAATGGCCAGGCGGCCCTGGACATCGTTGTAGAAAACCTGGACGGCCCCGAAGTAGGGGTCGTCCTTGTGCTGGCTCTCAATCGAGAACACCGGACCGTCAATGACGGCGTCTTCGGGCTCCACGCTGACATTAATGCGTTCCCGGTACAGGTAGTGTTCCGGTGTTACCTGCCAGTCGAGCACCAGCTCGCCGTCATCGACCCAGGCGGTAAAAGGGAAGGCTTCGTCGACGGGGAGGAATTCGTTTCCACCGCTGTTTCCACCGAAAAAGGCGTGAGCGGGAAACGCCGTGAGAAGAAAACTGAATGCCAGCAGGCAGGTCAGCAGCGACCGGAATAACGCGTTTTCAACCGGTTTCTTTGCCATTGAGGGAGGTTACCTGTTTATGCAGTACTTGGATTATTGTGCCATGAAGACACCGGAAAAGGCGCACCATTTCATGAAGGGAAATTAATCCGCGTTGGTACCAGAGCCATTCAGCGGTAGACTGTACCCATGACGACGCAAGTTTGCCCGAAAGTGACCCACCACTACAACGACCTCATCTATCTCTTCAACGGACTTTTCCAACCCGCGAACCATACCATTCTCGTAGCGGGTGAGCATGAACCGGAATATTGCCCCGCGGATGGGCAGTGTCGCTGGAATCGTGTAATATTTGCACACGGATTTTTTGCCAGTGCCCTGCATGAAATCAGCCACTGGTGTATAGCCGGAGCCAGGCGCCGTCAGCTTTACGACTACGGCTACTGGTACAAGCCCGACGGGCGTAGCGCCGATGAACAGGCTCTGTTCGAGCAGGTGGAAGCCCGCCCCCAGGCACTGGAATGGATTTTTTCGCGGGCTGCGGGCAGCCCCTTTCACCTGAGTCTGGATAATCTCTCGGGCGATGACTCCGGAAGCCTGGAAAGGTTCCGGCAGGCCGTGCTTACCCATGCCCACCGTTACCTGGACAACGGCCTGCCGGCAAGAGCAGGCCGATTCGCCGAGGCGCTGACGCAATGGTACGGGCGTGTCGGGGCCCTGGAGAAGGGCCATTTTACAGCCGAAGGTCTGCGCTGAGGGTGCCGGCTACGGACAATATACGAATGACGAGGAAGAACCAGTGATGTCAGACGAGGCAACCCAGCCCGAAAGCAAAACAGCGCCTGCAGAGGCCGCTGCCGAAGGCGAAACCCCAGAAAGCGACCCGGCACCGGTTGCTGAGGCGCCGCGTTTTACTGATCTCAACCTCCATCCACAGTTGCAGAAAGCGATTGACACCCTGGGCTTCACGCACTGTACCGGCATACAGGGTGAGGCACTGCCGAAAACTCTGCAGGGCCTTGATCTGATCGGACAGGCCCAGACCGGAACCGGGAAGACCGCCGCGTTTCTGATTACGGCAATCCAGCGCATGCTGGAGAAGCCCATTGCGTTTGAGGAACGTTATGCCAGTGAACCCCGGGTCCTGGCCCTGGCACCCACACGGGAGCTGGCGCTTCAGATTGCGAAAGACGCCGAGACCCTGACCGAGCATACCGGGCACAACGTCGTGACAACCGTTGGCGGCATGAATTATGACCGCCAGCGTCGTCAGCTGCGCAGCGAGGCGGTCGACATCCTTGTGGCCACACCCGGGCGCTTACTGGATTTTCTTGGCAGTCACGATGTCTTCCTCGATCAGCTCGACATGCTGATCCTGGACGAGGCGGACCGGATGCTGGATATGGGCTTCATACCGGATGTCAAAAAGATCATCCGCAAGTGCACGCCTCGCGAACAGCGCCAGACGGTCCTCTTCAGCGCCACCTTTAACCAGGATGTCCTCAACCTTGCGTCCATGTGGACCAAGGCCGCCGAATTCATCGAGATCGAACCTGAGCACAAGGCCGCCGAACGGGTTGAACAGATCATCTACACCGTCAGTGAAAGCGACAAACTGAAAGTGCTGGTCA
>SLIH01000438.1 GCA_007135745.1 Halomonas sp.
GGAGTGTTCCGCTCCGATGCCAAAAGTGCTCAACTGATCGTGCCCGAGCCGTACGGCTCGGTCGTTTGATTTGCCCATTAACACATCGGTGATGTGGGCTGCGCCAAAACGCTGGCCGGTTCGGTAGACGCAGGACAACGCCTTGCGTGCCGCTTCTGTGGCATCCCAGGTTCTGGGCGGCTGAAGGCAGTTGTCGCAGTTGCCGCAGGGTTCGTCGAGGTGTTCACCGAAATAGCCAAGCAGAACCTGGCGGCGACAGCCGGTGGTTTCGCAGAAAGCCAGCAGCGCTTCGAGGCGCTGGCGTTCAACCTTCTGCTGGATTTCTCCGGCCGTGGAGGCTGACAGCATCTGGCGCACCTGGTAGACATCCTGCAGCCCGTAAACCATCCAGGCATCGGCGGGCAGGCTGTCCCTTCCGGCGCGCCCGGTTTCCTGGTAATAAGCCTCAATGCTTTTGGGCAGGTCCAGATGCGCCACGAAACGCACGTCGGGTTTGTCGATGCCCATACCAAAGGCCACAGTGGCAACCACCACCAGGCCATCTTCATGCAGGAAGCGGCTTTGATGGGCCTGGCGCGTGGCCTGATCCAGGCCAGCATGGTAGGGGATTGCCGGGATTCCCTGACTGGAAAGCCATTCCGCCGTGGATTCAGTTCGTTTTCGGCTCATGCAGTAGACAATGCCCGATTCACCCGCATGTCGATCGCTGATGAAAGCCAGCAGCTGATTCTTTGCGTTGCCCTTCAGGCCAACACTGTACTGGATGTTTGGGCGGTCAAAACTGGCTACGTAGACCTCACCGCCATCGGGCAGCAACTGACGGCTGATTTCGTCCCGGGTGCGGTGATCAGCGGTGGCTGTGAGCGCAATGCGTGGAACGTCAGGAAAGCGCTGGCGCAATGCATCAAGCTGCATGTATTCGGGGCGGAAGTCGTGACCCCATTGGGAGACACAGTGAGCCTCGTCGATTGCGAACAGCGACAGTGGTGTATCCTGCAGCAGCGCCAGCATGGTGCTTGTGAGCAGGCGCTCAGGAGCCACGTACAGCATATCCAGTTCGCCGTGGGCGACCTGTTGTTCAATGGTGCGCTGGGTGAGGGGATCGAGGCTGGAGTTGAGGTACGCGGCCCGGACGCCATTATGTTGCAACGCCTCAACCTGGTCGCGCATCAGTGCGATCAGTGGTGACACCACCACCGCCATGCCCGGACGCAGTAGCGCTGGAATCTGATAGCACAGCGACTTGCCCCCGCCAGTGGGCATCAGCACCAGCGCGTTGTCTCCATCAACAAGCGTACGGATGATTTCAAGCTGCTGGCCCCGAAAATGTTCATAACCGAAAACCTCACGCAGCTGCTGGTGCGCCCGCGCTTCGAATTCGTCCCTGAAAAAGTGGGTATCGGTTGTCATGGGACGCCTTGGTCGATTCTGGTGTCTGTTACGTTACCTTTTGAGGCAGGGGACGGTATTATCCCAGATCTGGCGCAATTTTCAGTGTTAAAACGGACGAATCTGGACAATGATTTCGCATCCTTGATAAGGATCAGGTTCGTGACGGTTTCAGGGTGAGATGATGGGTCGAGAGCACTGACTCAAGGAATCCAGGGAACCAGCGCACCCATGGAGATAGCAACATGAAAGGACGTTATCCCGGAGATCTGATCATTACCCTCGTGGTGGCGCTTCCTCTGCTGGCGGCACTGCCACGAATCGCCCGGCAGCTCGAGTGGTCCTGGGCCGCGCTCTGCGGGGTTCTGGCACAGGGAAGCGGCATTCTTGCGCTTTCCACCTTTCTGGCGGCCGCCATGCTATCGGTCAGACTCCCTGGCGCTGATCGCTGGTTCGGTGGCCTGGTGCGCATCTGGGCTATCCACCGACTCCTCGGTGTCTGCGCCTTTGTGCTGATCATGGTGCATGTGATCTTCATTGCCCTGGCACCGCTGCCGGTTTCCGTGGACGCAAGTGTCGCGTCCCTTTTTCCTCCTCTGGCTCAGTGGCCTCTGTGGCTGGGCTGGGCGGGCTTTGCGGTCATGGTGGTTTTCATTGCGCCGACGTTCAATTTCTTTGGAACGCTGCACTATCAACGCTGGAAGCGCCTTCATCTGCTCTCCGCCCCGGCCCTTGTACTTGGGCTGGCTCACGGGATGGTGTTCGCTCCGGATACGACACTGTGGTGGTTGCTGGGGCTGCTTGCACTGGCTGCCATCATCTGGCGCAAAGGACTCTCTCCCTTTCTGGCGCGCAAGCCCTACCGTGTAGACAGCGTGGATTTCCTGGCACGAGATGTTGTGGAGCTTAATCTGCTGCCAGAGGGCAATGGTATCGCCTGGCAACCGGGCCAGTTTGTCTATCTGACACCCATGGAATCGTCGCTTGCAGCGGGTTATCGGGAGGAACACCCCTATACCATCGCCTCGTCACCCGGTGATCGTTTTATGCGTATAGGCATCAAGGGCATTGGTGATGCGACTGAGGCGCTCCTTGATATAAAACCGGGTGCGCGGGTACGTGTTGAGGGCCCTTATGGCACATTCCTGAATGAACCGGGTATTCACTCGAGACAACTCTGGATTGGTGGAGGCATTGGCATCACCCCCTTTGTCTCCGGAGCCAGGGAGTGGCGGGATGGCCATCCGACGGCAACGGACGTGGCACTGGTCTACCTCGCCAATCGGCCGGAGCGGGCATACTATCTGGATGAGATGAGCGCGATTGCCGACGCAAGTGACGGCATTGAGGTTTTCGCCCACTATTCCAGCACGGAAGGCGTCCTGACGCAGGACTACCTGCAGGCACAATGTCCGGATTTCAGGGAACGGGAAGTCTACCTGTGCGGTCCGCTTGGCATGATCCGGCATGTGGAGGCGCTCCTGTTGCGTGCGGGTGTGCCCCGTCAACGAATTCACACGGAGGCGTTTGATTTCCTATGAGTGCCAGCCGAATTGCTTACACTGCTTTTGTGGCGTTCCTCAGTGTGGTGGCCACCCTGCTTGTGGTCAGCCTCGTCAGTGAGGACGATGCCTACGTGCCACCTGAAAAGAAAGGGCCGAACGAGGGCAGGGCAGTATTTACCCTGGACGAGGTCCGCGAGCACGACCATGCCGAAAGCTGCTGGAAAGTCATTGACGGGGTGGTTTACGACGTCACTGACTACATCCCCCGGCACCCTTCAGACGAAGATGCCTTCCTGCGCTGGTGTGGCCGGGAAGCGACACAGGCCTGGAGTGGCCACAGCGCCCGGGCGGAATCCATGTTGCGCGATTACCGCATCGGTGCCCTGGCAGGTCATGAGCCCAAAGAAGAGCCGCCCGCGGAGACAGAGCCTGCGATTTCAACAGAGACGTTGACGGGTGCGGCGGAGGCGCTCACCCGTCGACAGGGCAGTGTGCTGCTTTCGCTTGGTTCTGGTGAGTATCTGGATGGAGTCTATCGGGGCAATTTCATTGATCGGGGCCATATTCAGGTCAGTATCCAGTTCCGTCTTGAAGACGGTAAGCTGCATGATCTCGGGTATCGACATCTTTACTACCGGGATGTGGACTACCTGAAGCTGGACGACGATGAGCCGCTCCAGGCTGTAATGCGACAGCATGAACAGATCCTGTCGCAGCTGGAGGGTCAGCCTCTGACGGATATTTTTCGGCTATACAGGCCCGCAGAAGTGGTTGACGATATCGATGGCTACAGCGGCGCCACATTGCGCGGGGCCAAGATTCTGCACGCCATTCGGGACGGTCTGAATCGCGGCGTTTACAGCTGGTGATTCTTCCCGGCGCGAAAGCAAGGAGAGCAAAATGAGAGTAAAAACCTTATCCGACCTGATTGAATGGACACGCATGCTTCACCACCATCTGGCGGACTGCCTGGCCGAATGCTCAACGAAAAACGAGGAAGAGCGGGCCCGGGCATTGTTGCAATACCTGGCGGATCATGAGCGGAAAATAGAGCAGGTGGTGGCGGAATTCGAGCGCCAGGCTGATCCGCGAGCGCTGAAAACCTACGTCTATGACTGGATTGAGCACAAGCCCATTGAAACGCACCGGACCTGCGATTCCCATTATGCCAAACTCGGTTTCAACCAGATCTGCCGCGAAGTCTTCGACTTTCACGATCAGGTGATTGATCTGTACCAGAATATGGCGGATCGCTCTGAGATCCCGGAGGTTCGGGAGCTCATGGAGTCGTTGCTCAATATGGAGAAACACGAAGCCATGCGGCTGGTGCGGCAAACAGGGCGAATGGATGATCTGTAACTGCTTGGCGGCGCCCTATCCGGTAAAGTAGGGCGCCACCACCAGCAGGACCCAGAGCGTAATGATGGCAATGGTGATCAGACTCATCAGAGCACCAGCGCGCGCCATCTGGGCGACGGTGACCTGGTTGCTGCTGAAAATGATGGCGTTCGGTGGTGTGGCCACCGGGAGCATGAACGCGCAGGACGCTGCCATGGCCACCGGGACAGCGAGGTAAGCCAGCGGAAGGTCCAGGCTGATGGCCAGGGACGTCACAAGGGGCAGCATGGTCGCGGTGGTGGCCGTATTGCTCGTGACATGACTGAGCAACATGATGGCTGTGGCGATGCCCGCCATAATCAGCCACAGGGGCAGCCCCGCCAGACCATAAAGCCCTCCGGCCACCACAGCCGCCAGACCACTGCTCTCTATCGCGGAACCCAGGCTGAGCCCACCCCCCACAAGCAGCAGCACGCCCCAGGGAATCTGCCGGGCGCTCTCCCAGTCCATCAGGAATTTAAGACGCCGCCAGCTGGCGGGAATAACGAAAAGGGCCAGGGCGCCGATTATGGCGATCCCGGCATCCGTGAGTTTGAGACCGGGCAGCAACTGTTGGAGTATCGGCCGGGTAAGCCAGGCCAGCGCAACGCTCACGAAAACCACGGTAACGGCTTTCTCGGGGCCTCTCATCTTCCCCATGGTGTGGCGTTGCTGGTCAATCAGTTGGCTCAACCCCTCCAGCGGCGCCCTCGAAATCGGGTAGATGTGACGGGTCAGCAGCCACCAGCCAATAATCAAAAGCATCAATGCCAGCGGGAAGGCGACAATCATCCAGCGTCCGAAACCGATAACGATATCGTGGTTGTCCTGCAGATAGCCGGCGAGAATCGCATTGGGCGGGGTTCCGATGAGTGTTGCCATGCCACCGATATTGGCACTCATGGCAATGCCCAGCAGCAGACAGAGGCTCAGATTACGGTGGGAATGCTCCGTGTCTCCGGCGTCCACCAATTTCAGTACCGAGAGACCAATTGGGAGCATCAACGCCGCCGTGGCCGTGTTGCTGACCCACATGCTCAGCCCGGCGGTTGCCAGCATGAAGCCGCCGACAACCTGATGGGGCCGGGTTCCGGCGAGTGACAGCACCTGCAGGGCAAGGCGTCGGTGCAGCTTCCAGCGCTGTATTCCCTCGGCCAGGATGAAAAAAAAAAAAAAAAGGAAAATCAGTGGGTTGGCGTAGGGACTTGCAGCGTCTTCTATGGGGCGAACGTCCATGAGTGGCAGTAACGCCACTGGCAACAGTGCCGTGATAGCGATCGGCAGGGCTTCGGTGACCCACCAGACCGCCATCAATACGGTGAGTGCAAGGACACGCCAGGCGTCGATAGAGATGCCTTCCGGCGGGCCAAGAATCAGGAGCAGGGCAAACAGCCCCGGGCCGAGTACGAAGCCAAGGTGAAGGCGCCAGCGTGCCAGCACCACGATGAATGAAGGCTCCGCCGAACTCAGCCGGACGCCGGAATGGCTTCTCTGTGTATCCTGATCTGCCACGGTCAGTTGTTTCCCTGTCTGTTTCTATTGACTCTGAAGGGGCTTCTCTGCGCCTTCCGCGCTGTGCCCTGAAGCTTCCATGGATTCCTCTCGTACATCCTCATTCAGTTCCTTGTCGGCCGGGTGAGAGCCACGAATCAGCCGTTGATACTGTTCGAGGTAATCCGCCCCTTTGGAGACGTGCCTGATCAGTCGATGCAGAGTGCTCAGCTGCTCCAGCACCGAGGCCAGGCGGGAAGATTGGATTTCCCGGCGGGCGCCTCCCAGCAGAAGTTGGTTTTTTGTATGTTGATAGGCTTTCTCAAACTCTGCCCTCTGTTCCTCAACGTCTACCCCCGGCGCCTCAAGTTTGTTCAGGGTGCCGACCGCCGTTCGCTTCAACTCATGTACTGAATTGGCCAGAGCGGGGCTGTCAATGCTGCTGCCCGGCATCATTCCTTCCAGTTCAGCGGATAACTCGGCGACTGAATCGTAGTATTGGGCCACGCGGAGGGCGATCGGCAGCGCTTCGCAGAGCAGGTGTTCATGCTCCGGGCGATAGATGCCGCTGGTGAATTCGGAAACGGCCAGACTGAGCTGGTCCATGGAGTCAGCGGTTTCCTGCAGGGTGCTGTCGCTTTTGTATTCCGTACTCAGTGCCGTTCGTGCCGACTGGCGCGCTATTTCTCCCATGCGCGTAAGTTCCCGATGAACCGCCTCTAATGCAAGCGAGGGGGTCGCCTGGATATTGCGATCCAGGTATTGGGGTTTGCCGGTGGTTTCGAGCGGTGAGATAAACATACGCTGCAATTGACGCACCATAAGCCCTGTCAGCGGCCACATGATGAAAATACCCAGCAGCTTGGTCATGGTATGAAAAATCGCGAGCAGGGTAGCGGGTTGCTTTTCCAGCCGGATTCCCCCGGCAATAAGCTCAACGAGCCAGAGCAGCACGGGCAGTATGGCAATAGCCACGGCAGCGGTTATGACGTTAAAGGCAACATGCGCCAGGGCGGCCCTTTTGGCGGCCGAGGTGGCTCCGATGATGGCGAAAAGGGCGGTGGAGGTGGTGCCCACGTTGGCCCCGATGACCATGACGGCGGCAGACTCAAAGGGTA
>SLIH01000060.1 GCA_007135745.1 Halomonas sp.
CAGGGGACTTACAGAGAACCCCTGGGTGCCTGGCACCATAGGCATTATTGTCGTGTTACAGCTTCTGTTCACCTACCTGCCCCCGATGCAGACACTGTTCGGAACCACCGGACTCACCGGCACCACCTGGCTGATGATTCTGTCTGTCAGTCTGCCGCTACTGTTTATTGTTGAACTGGAAAAGTTCGTGATCCGGCGCTGGAGCCAGCCCCCACAACCCTCAGCTCAGGCAGCGGAACAATAGGGAACCTCTTACTGGCCAAAATTCTGATTCTGTTCCTCCAGAAAAGCTTTCTCGTCCACGCTGGAGGGCCGTTTCAGGATTTTATTGCGATGAGGGAAACGCCCGAAACGCCGGATGATTTCCCGATGCTCCAGGGCACTGCGCTCAAAACCTGACAGCACATCGTGCAGACGCCCCGAGGCGGTCCTGCGCAGTTGCTCGTAGAGCGCAACGGACTCATCCTGTGCGGCGCGGTTCTCGGCGTGCTGGAAAGGCATATAGAAAAAAGCGCGCTGGATCAGCGGTAAAGAAACGTCACGCCCTCGCTCAACGCCTTCGCGTGCCAGCTTCAGTGCCAACGGATCATTGCGAAACGCCATGGGTGTGCTGCGGTAGATGTGGCGGCTGAACTGATCAAGCAGGATGATCTCCGTCAGCGCACCCCCCGGTTCCCGTCGCCAATGATCCAGCCCACCCTCCGAAGCAAACAGGACCATGGACGAAAAACGTCGACGAAGGTTGCGATCCAACCAACGATCACCCCGGAACCATTGCTCCCGGTACTCACGCGGTGGCACCCCCTCTTCATCCAGGGGACCGATCCAGAAATCCAGAATGAAAGGCCATTCGAACATATCAGTTGCCCAGTTGGTGTGGCACAAAGGGTATCAGGCCAGCTGAAGATGCGCAGCCACAACCATCCGTAGTCTGCGCGCCAGAAGACAACAACGCTTGACACCCAAGGGCGTAATACGCAGGTTATATCAAAAAGCCCTTTGCGCAGAATGCCACCGGGTTCATTGGCGGGCGGGCCTGAATCCGGGCTCCTTCTGCGGAGCAGGGTTAATGGAAAACGGGAGAGGATGATGACACAACATGTTGTGTTGACCGGCGGCACCGGCTTTATCGGACAGGCACTCTGTCGTCAACTGCAGCAACGCGGCGACGAAGTGACCGTGTTCAGCCGTCGCTCCACGGAGGAGGTGCACAATCTCTGTGGCCCCGTTCGGCACATTGATCGGCTGACGACCATCCCCGGGCTGGGGCCCATTGATGGAATCATCAATCTGGCCGGCGAAGGGATCGCGGAAAAGCGCTGGACTCGTAAACGCAAGCAGATTCTCTGGGACAGTCGCGTGGCCCTCACCCGGGTTCTGGTTGAGGAAATGAAGCGTTGCCCGCACCCGCCCGGCGCTCTTATCTCCGGCTCTGCCGTGGGCTATTACGGGGATCAGGGCGAGCGGACCGTAACCGAAGACACGGAACCCACCGATGAATTCAGTCACCGCATGTGTGCCGCCTGGGAAGAAGCAGCCGGTGAAGCAGCTGAGATCAGCCGCCTCTGCATTTCCCGCACCGGCCTTGTGGTAGGGCACGGTGGAGGCTTCCTGCAGCAGATGCTGCTGCCCTTTCGCCTGGGCCTGGGGGGGCGCCTGGGGAACGGCGGACAATACATGCCCTGGATACATCGGCTGGACATGGTTAACGGGCTGATCTTCCTGCTGGATTCGGAAACCCTGTCCGGGGCCTTCAACCTGACGGCCCCCAACCCGGTCAGCAATGCGGAGTTCACCCGGATCCTCGCCTCGGTTCTGCGCCGTCCCGCGGTTCTGCCGGCACCGGCACCTGCGCTTCGCCTGGCTCTGGGGGAGATGTCGAGGCTGCTGTTAACCGGGCAGAAAGCCATCCCTCAACGACTACAGGAAGCCGGTTTCAGCTTCCGGTACGAAACCCTGGAACCGGCTTTGCGGGAAGCCGTGGCATGAAGCGTCTCGGTTTTCTCCTGATGCTTGCCCTGACCGCCCTGCCCTTTGCCGGCAAGGCGGAGGATGCGCCGGTTTCAGGCGCCAGTTACGAAGCGTGCAGCATGGTGGCCAGCCAGTACCTGACCACGGTGCAACTCCTGCAACAGGGCCTGGAACCCGAAATACTCAAGGAAACGCTCCCAGGGCTGACGGAAGAAGGTGCCCGTCGTATCGATGCCATCCACGATCAGGTCAGCAATGCCGGGTTTCTGGAAACCTATTCCGGGATCAATGCCCGATTTGCCCGCTGTGCCCGTCAGGTCTATGAGGCACAGGGCGAACCCCAGCGGGGTGAGCGCGAACATCATTTCTATGTCTGCGCCGGTGAAAACAAAATCCGATACGAGATCCTGCTTGCCGCATGGGCCGGCGGAGACCGCGAGGAAGTCCTGCAACAACTTCAGCCACAGCATCAGGTGGCCGCCAACAGCATATACGATCTCTATAAAGACGAAGGCGCCGTGACGGTCTTCCACCAGCTGGCCACGGAGCTCAAGCAATGCCTGAGCACCGGCCATTATCGGCAGTGACCCGTTACCCAATCTTAAATCTCTGTTTTTTGCATTGACAGGGTCCGTGCGCTTGCTTACTATGCGCGCCTCTGACGGATGCGTCCCCTTCGTCTAGTGGCCTAGGACACCGCCCTTTCACGGCGGTAACAGGGGTTCGACTCCCCTAGGGGACGCCACTTTCCTTCTCCACCGCCTGATCCCGCTTACTCAGCAACTGACCTCAACGCTCGGCTCGTCTATACTGCATATAGCAGGCATGTTTTTCGTCCCCTGCCGGAGCTCACTGTGAACAAGGGATACCAGCCAGACGCCTCGGATGTTCTCTACGCCCGTCAACCCATATACGACCGGGCCCTGAACACTGTTGGTTTTGAATTGCTGTTTCGCCCTTCCCCTGAGGAGCCTATTCCACCTTCCGAAAACGGCACCGTCTTCGACGGCGACAACGCCACCAATGAGGTCATGCTTCGGGCTTTCTCGGACAGTGATATCGACCTGGTCTGCGAACAACAGCCGGCCTTCATCAATTTCACTGCAGATACCCTGCAGAAAGCCCTTCCCTTCAATCCAAAACGGATCGTGATTGAGGTCCTGGAATCGGTAACGGAAACGGAAACTGTATTGAGCAGCATCCAGAAACAACGTGACGACGGTTACCGCATCGCACTGGATGATTATCGCCGCACTGACGACCTGCACCCACTCATTGCTCTGGCGGACATCGTTAAGCTGGAATACCCGGCCTACACCGGTGACGAACTCAGAAAGACCGTCAAGGTCCTGCGCAGACATGGAGTCCAGGTCCTGGCGGAGAAAATTGAGACCCAGGAACAATTCGAAGACTGCGTGGAAGCTGGCTGCGACCTTTTTCAGGGTTTTTTTCTATCCCGCCCCACCAGCATCACTGGCAAGACCATGCCTCAAAGCAGGCTTTCCGTGCTGCAACTGCTCCAGGCACTGAATGATCCGGATACTTCCCTGCATCAACTTGCCAACGTAGTCAGTCAGGATGTCTTTCTCAGCGTGCGGATGCTCAAACTGGTCAACTCAGCCTCCTACCGCCGGGCCCGTGAAATTGATTCCATTCAGATGGCGGTCGTAATGCTCGGCATGGAGCGTATTCGCGCCCTGGCCAACATGCTTGCCCTGTCACGGCTTGAAGACAAGCCCCATGCGTTGCAGCGCATCGCGGTTAACCGTGCCAACCTTACCGGGCGGATCTACACTCGCCTGGCGCCAAGTGGCTTCGATACCGGCTATACTGCAGGCCTTTTTTCCTGCCTGGATGCTTTTTTTGATCAACCGCTCAACGAAATTCTGGCGCATATTCCCCTCACTAACGCACTTGCGGACGCCCTTCTGAAGCGGCAAGGGGCGCTGGGCCTCGCACTGCAGAGTGCGATCGACTTTGAACAGGGACGCTGGAGCAACATCGATTGGGACAATCTGCAGAAGCAGGGTATCCAGCCCTCCGACCTGGCCTTCGACATGCACTGCGCCCTGCAGAGCAGCGAGGAAACCCCGTCATCGCTGGATTGAGCATGTTCTGGTGACCACGACGACGAACCCTCGTTTCACTGCTATATTGCTTAGGATGCATCTCCCGTCAAAACAACCAGTGTCCCGAGGGTAATGCGTAACCTACTGTCCCGCATAAATCAGTTCCGGGTGAAGTCACCGCTGTCGTTTCGCATGCTGGCCTATATCCTTCTTGCCAGCTCGATCTTCACATTGGCAGCCACTTCCATCCAGGTCTATACGGATTACCGGACCGATGTCTCTCTCGTCAATGAGCGCCTCGATGTCATTGAAGCGGGTTATATGAGCAGCCTCGCCAGCAGCGTATGGGCACTGGATCAGAACCTGCTTGAGGTACAACTCGAAGGCATCCTGAGTCTCCCCGACATCAAGCATGTTCGACTGGTGATGCATCCGGATACGGAAATCCAGATGGGTTCCGTGCCCGATGACGAAGCCACGTTACAGAGCTCCTTCCCGCTGGAATTTGAAGGGGACGAAATCCATCGCCTGGGCGAGGTCCATGTCACGGCCAGCCTGGAAACCGTTTACGAAAACCTGTGGCGCAAGATTCAGGTCATACTGACCACCCAGGCATTCAAGACATTCTTTATTTCCCTGCTGATTATCTGGATTTTCCAACACTTCGTGACCCGACATCTCGGCACCATGGCCGGCTATGCAAGGAAACTCAACCTCCACAGCCTGCCCCCGTACCTGAAGCTCGACCGCCCCGAGTCCAGGCTTTACAGGAACGATGAACTGAGCCAGGTGTGCGATGCCATCAACCAGATGCGGGATCGGCTTGAAGAGGATCTGCGGCAGCAGAAAACCGATGAGCTGGAGATCGAGAAACTGTCAATGGCCCTCGAGCAGAGTCCTTCGTCGGTGCTTATCTGTGACAGGCACTGGCGCATCGAATACGCCAACAACAAATTCCTCCAGCTCACGGGGCGCCGGCTCGATGATATCACCGGCGAAAACCCCTACATGCTCACCAGCGATAACCTTTCCCGCGAGGAGAATCGCAAGCTCTGGGAAAACGTTCGGATTCAGGTACAGCGTGTCGGGGTCTGGCAGGGAGAGATGCACAGCACCCGCAGAAGTGGCGAGCGTTTCTGGGAACAGGTCATCGTTACGCCCATCCGTGATGAGCAGGGTACACCGACACACTACCTGATACTCGGCGAAGACATCAGCATCCGGAAGCGCTATGAGCAACAGCTCCTGCGCCAGGCCAATTACGACATTCTGACCGGTCTGCCCAACCGCATGCTGGCACTGGACCGGCTGAAGCTTGCAATTGCCCAGGCTCGGCGCGACGGCACCATGGTCGGAGTCATGTTTCTTGATCTGGACAACTTCAAGCACATCAACGACACCATGGGGCACGACGCCGGGGACACCATGCTGATTGAGGCATCGCGGCGAATCTCTTCCTGTCTGCGCGGTACCAGCACGGTCGCCAGGCTGGGCGGCGACGAATTCCTGGTGATCCTTCCGGCACTGACCTCACCTGCGGCAACCGAGCAGGTCGCTGAAAGGATCCTGCATACCTTTACCCCCCCATTCAACCTGCACAACCAGGAAGTCTTTGTCAGCACCAGTATCGGCATCGCGCTTTACCCCAGTGACTCGGACAACAGCAGCAGCCTGCTGCAACATGCCGACGCCGCCATGTACGAGGCAAAGAACAAGGGCAAGAGCGCCTATCAGCGCTTCTCCCCGAAGATGAAGGAGGTGTCCCAGGAACGCCTGCAGATTGAAAGCCTGCTCCGTCGGGCTCTGGAGATGGATGAGTTTGAGCTTCAGTTCCAACCCATCATCCGCATTGCCGATGGTGCCACCATCGGCGCCGAAGCCCTGATCCGGTGGCACAACCCCACCCTGGGGATGGTGCCCCCCAACCGATTCATTCCCCTGGCGGAAGAGACCGGCCTGATCATCTCCATTGGGCGCTGGGTCATTGACGAGGCCTGCCGCACGCTCAGCCACTGGCAGGAGACCACAGGGCGCTCCCTCACCGTGGCCGTCAACGTCTCGCCCAGGCAGTTCCGGGATCCGGCGTTCGTGGATGTGGTACGCGAAGCGCTGGCGGCCAACAAGCTGTCCGGGGAACGCCTGGAGCTTGAAATAACCGAACGCCTGCTCCTCGACAACACCCTGGAAACGGACGCCATACTCAACGAGCTCGATCACATGGGCGTCCGCCTGTCCGTGGACGATTTCGGTACCGGCTATTCCGCACTGGGCTACCTCAAGAGTTATCCTTTTGACACGCTCAAGGTCGATCAGTCCTTCGTGCGCGATGTCATGACCGAACCCGAAGACGCTGCCCTGGTACGGGCCATTATCAACATGGCCCACAGCCTTAATCTGCACGTCATCGCCGAAGGGGTGGAGGAGCAGAATCAGTTTGACTTCCTGCATAACGAGAATTGCGACTACGCGCAGGGCTTCTTCTTCACACCCCCGGTTCCGGCACAGGAATTCCTGGAATGGCTGGAAGACAGCAATTCCGCCCTGGAAGCCAGGTGAGGCTGGCTGTCACCCGATGAGGCATATAGAATGATGGCTACATTTCGTGCCAAGGGAGCCCTCACCCGCAATGGAGTCCACCCTGCTGGTTGTAAACTGTGGCAGCTCATCGCTGAAACTGGCCATCTATACGCTGCCAGAGTACCGAATCCAGGCCGCTGCCGTGGCGGAACGACTCAATTCCGGCGAAGCCATCCTCAGACTCAAGGCACCCACCGAATCCACA
>SLIH01000471.1 GCA_007135745.1 Halomonas sp.
CAGCCCATTGAAACCCTGGCGCTGCCAGTCAGCCGTCGCAACGATGTGGTGGCGCGCATCCATCAGGCCTGCCAGGCGGGCAGCCAGGCCTATTGGGTCTGTACCCTGATTGAGGAATCAGAGGCGCTGCAGTGTCAGGCGGCAGAGGACACGGCGGCCGAGCTCGGGCGGGAGCTGTCTGAGTTGAACGTCGGGCTGGTTCATGGGCGGATGAAGGCGGCCGAGAAGGCTGAGGTCATGGCGGCGGTCAAGGATGGAAAGCTGGACCTGCTGGTGGCCACCACGGTGATCGAGGTGGGGGTGGATGTGCCCCGCGCATCGCTTATCATCATCGAGAATCCGGAACGTCTGGGCCTGGCCCAGCTGCACCAGCTTCGGGGGCGCGTGGGGCGCGGTAGTGAGGCCAGTTTCTGTGTGCTTCTCTATCATCCCCCCCTGTCGGATAATGGCAAGTCACGACTGAAAGCATTGCGGGATAGTCAGGACGGTTTTGAAATCGCGCGCAGGGATCTGGAAATTCGCGGGCCGGGAGAGGTGTTGGGCACCCGGCAGACGGGGCTGATGAGTTTCCGGCTTGCGGATTTCGAGCGGGACCAGCGTTGGCTCGAGGAAGTGCGCCATCTGGCGCCCGTGGTCATGAAAGAGACAAAGCGCGTGGACGCTCTGATTCGCAGATGGTTGGGCGAGCGTTTACGCTATGGTGATGTATAGTTTATGAAGAAAAAAACAAATCGAGCACAGGGAAGAGGATTTATGGCTGTTCCAATGCATCTGGAAAAGCTTTTCAATACCGGCGACGAAGTTATTGTCCCCGAGACCGCGCCCAGCGATGAGGTTTCTGCTTCGGGCCGGATCCGGATGGCGATTCTCAATGACAGCGGGGGAAGGCTGCAGGCCATTCACCCCGTCAATGCACTGGTGGATATTGACCGGCTCAATCAATCCCTGGCACGTGATCTCAGGGCGCTCTCACTGAAGGATATGGGCCGCCTTCGGACCCGGTTCCAGGTACGGGAAATTCCGCCGTTACCTCTGTTGACCCGATTTGAGACCTTCATTGATCCAAGCGTGAGCGCACTCAATAGAGTCCGTTTCTACAGCGGTCAGGGGGACGGGGATCTGGTGCTGGATACCAGTGACTATGAGAAGCTGCTGGGGCCGTCCCGTTGGCTTGAATTTGTCCGCCCGCTGACCGATATACCGGTCAATATCAAAGCGCCTGAATACGACGAAGCCCAGCTGCGCACCGCCCTGGAGAATTTCACCAGCCTGCGTATCAAACAGCGTCTGGAAGATACTCTGGATATCCCGCCGCTTCCGGAAACTGCCCAGCGGATTCTGCATCTGCGGATGAATCCGAATGCGGAAGTGGGGGATCTTGCAGAGATCGTGGAGAATGATCCGAGCCTGGCCGCTCAGGTGGTGAGTTGGGCTTCCTCGTCATTCTATGCGGCCAAGACGCCGGTCAAATCGATCTATGATGCCATCATACGTGTATTGGGGTTCGACCTTGTCATGAATCTGGCCATGGGTCTGTCGCTGGGCCGCACACTGAAACAGCCGCGGGATGCGCCCGAGGGTTATATGGGTTACTGGACCCAGGCGATCTGGGTGGCCCAGGCCACCGGTGTCGTCATCAGCATGATGCCGAAAAAGGACCGCCCCACCTTTGGCCTGGCCTATCTGGCCGGGTTGTTGCACAACTTTGGCTATCTGGTGCTGTCTCATGTTTTTCCGCCGCATTTTTCAGTCATCTGTCGCTACAACGAAGTGAACCGGCATCTGGACAGTGCCTTTGTGGAACATCACCTGATCGGCATCACCCGGGAGCAGATCGGCGCGACCCTGATGGATCTGTGGAATATGCCCGAAGAGGTGACCGTGGCCCTGCGCCATCAGAAGAATCCGGAGTATCGGGGCGATTACAGCGTCTATGCCAATGCGTTGTGTCTTGCCAGGGAGTTGCTGATTGAGCGCGGAATTCGTCTTGGGCCTGAGGCGGGCGTTTCCACGGGGCTGTGTGAGGAGCTCGACATCAGCGCCGAGAAGCTTGGTGAAGAGATGGATCTTCTGGTGGAGAACGCTGATGCGGTGCAGGCGATGGCGGGTATGCTGAATACCGCCTGAAAGTCTCCGGCGGCTAAGCAGCTCAGGGACGGCTCAGTGTTGTAGCGTGCTTTTCACGGGGGTTACCTCCCGGGGTTCTGCAGCTTGTCCCTCCGGATTATCCGGGAACGGATAAACCCGGATTGCCATGGCCGCTTCCCGAATTTCCGTTGCGTATTCGCGTTCCAGCGCAAAACGTTCCTCATCAAGCTCCCGAATGATTTTGGGGTCTGTCTGCCTGCGCGCTTCATGGGTCGGCATGTGCTCAGTTTTTTCATATATGACCTGAAAAACCTCATAGGGCTTGCGGCTCAACAATTCTGGTGCCACATGATCCAGCAGGCCCTTGATGCGAATGCAGCCCTCTGAAGGCTCCACCTGCTCCTGCTCAATGGTCATGGCAAGAATGCGTATGCTCTCAATCATTTTTGCATGACGTTCCTGCTGAAGCTCGCGCGTGCGCTCCTGTGCTTTTTTTGCATGGCTGAGCTGGTGCCACTGCCGTTTGATGATCAGCGCCAGTATGACGATGGCGAACAGCCCGAGGGCAATCAGAATCCACTGCATTGTCGCCGACATATCGAACTCCGATCTGCTTGTCGAAAATTGGATGCTCTTTGTTTTTACGTCAGGAGTTGTGGTTGCTATCACTTGGTGGCGGAGCGTCCACCTCGAGCACGCTGACTCGGTACCGGAGTCACTTTGACAACCTGGCCGTTGAGTACGGAGACACCCGACAGTGGGTCCACGTCCCGGTCACTGATGACGTCATTGATGCTGGCGCCGGGATGGGCGCCAGCGACGGTCAGCTCAATTCCCTCGCGGCCATGTCCCCAGCCGTGAGGAATGGAGGCAACACCGGGCATCATGACATCCGTCTCCTCCACGGGAAGCTGTATGGTTCCTGCCTCACTGCTGACTCTGGCAAGCTGACCGTCGCGGACACCGAGCCGGGAAGCGTCACGGGGATGGATCTGAACGGTGCAGCGCTCTTTGCCCTTCACCAGACGGTGGCTGTTATGCAGCCAGGAATTGTTGCTCCGAACATGACGGCGACCGACCAGGTAGAGTGATTTCCCTCGCAGGGGGCGGAATCGCCGACTGCTTTCGTGGAGCCGGGGAAGATCCTGCAGGTAGAGCCTGGGCACCAGCTGAATGCGTCCATCGCTGGTCTGCAGGCGCTCGGGCAGAGAGGCCTCCAACGGCCCCAGGTCAATCCCGTGAGGATGGTGGCGCAGTTCGCTGAGGCTGAGGCCTTTCGGGTGATGTTCCCAGCGCCGATGAAGCGCACTGTTACGCAGCAGCGCGCGCAATGGATGCTGGCGTGGCAGGCCCCGCTCAGTCAGATCGATCAGCGGCTGCAATATGGGCCGCAGTGGTGCGGCACCGCTGCCATAGGGGCCGGTTCGCAGCAGCAGGTCAACAATACGGTCCGGGCCGAAACTGCGGAAGGCTTTCCATGCCAGCTCTCCCCGGAGGTTCAGTCCCTGCTTCTGTCGAGTAAGCCGGTGAGCGAGTTCCGTAAGGATGTCCCAGTCGTGGCGCGCGCCTTTTTCTGGCGCCAGGGCGGCATCGCTGAATTTGGCGACGTTGCGAACCGCGAGGCTGTTAAATGCCAGATCGTAGTGGCTGCGTTCCAGGGGGCCTGTCGGTGGCAGGATGATGTCCGCGTGGCGTGTGGTTTCATTGATGTAGTAATCCACGGATACCATGAACTCCAGGCTGCTGAGAGCCTCATCCATGCGCTCGCCTGCCGGACTTGAAAGCACCGGATTGCCGGCGATCGTCATGAAAGCACGAATCTGGCCTTCCCCGGGCGTCAGGATTTCCTCGGCCATGGTGCTGGCAGGGAATTCGCCGCCGAACTCCGGCAAGCCGCGTACGCGGGTGCGTCGGCGCCCGTAATGGCCTGTCTGACCGGTCAGGCCACCCAGGGTGACCAGGTCAATGGCCGGTTGGGTGAAACGCAGTCCGCCCTTGCGATCAAGTTTTCCGGTGATGATGTTCAGGACATAGACAAGCCAGGTGGCCAGGCCGCCAAAGGCCTGGGTGCTCGTTCCCACCCGACTGTAGAGCGCGGCGCGCGGCGTACCGGCGAAATCCCGTGCCAGCTGGCGTATTTCCGCGGCCTCAATTCCGGTGATGTTGGCAACGGTCTCGGGTGTATAGGGCAGAGCGGCGAGCTCCAGAAGTTCCAGCTCGGCAGCCATTTCCCGGGCCATGGATTCATTTACGCCACCCTCGTTGATGATGACGTTGAGCATGCCCATCAGGAACCAGGGGTCGGTGCCGGGGCGGATGGCATGGTAGCTGTCCGCCCGGGAGGCGGTTTCCGTGCGTCTTGGGTCCACCACGACAAGGCGGCCGCCGCGTGCTTTGAGCTCCTTCAGCCGGCCCCGAAAATCGGGAACGGTCATCAGACTGCCGTTGGACGCCATGGGGTTGCCACCCAGGCAGATAAAAAGGTCCGTGTGATCGATGTCCGGGATCGGGAACAGCATGGCGTTACCGAACATCTGCAGGTTGGCCAGCATATGAGGAAGCTGGTCATTCGAGGTGGCGGAAAAACGGTTCTGGGTGCGCAGCGCCCCCGTCAGGGAGGGAATGGCCAGCAATGCCCCATGGTTGTGCACATTGGGGTTGCCCAGGTAAAGGCCAACCGCGTTTCGGCCATGTTCCTTCTGGATGTTGCACAGGCGCCGCGTCACCTCGCTCAGGGCCTGGTCCCAGCTGATCTCCTCCCAGCCCTCGGGGGTGCGGCGCACCGGCTGGCGCAGTCGGTCCGGATCCTGCTGAAGGTCCTTGAGCGCTGTGGCCTTGGGGCAGATGTGGCCGCGACTGAACGGATCCTGGTCATCCCCGCGTATGGACTGGACTTCGCCATCCTCAATGTCCACCGCAATGCCACACATGGCTTCGCATAGGTTGCAGGTTCGATAGTGGGTGCCGTTCTCCATGAGCGTCTCTCCACGCATAATCACACTGGCGGAAGAATGTATCAGGAATTGGCTTTATCGAACAGCTGGCGCCCGCGCTTCAGTGATGGTGATGATGGTTGTCACCATCGCTGTCGTGAGCACGGACTTCCAATGTAACCTCTTGCTCACCGGCCTGCTCAAACTTCAGGGTCAGTGCATGGGTATCACCCTTGACGAGTTGCCCATTCAGTTCAAGGAACATCAGATGGTAGCCACCGGGGCTGAGAGAAACCATGCCATTAGCGGGCACAGGGAGGCCTTCCGCCAGTTTTTCCATGCGCGCCATTCCATCCTCTTCCACCGAGCGGTGAATTTCGACACGCTCGGCGAACTCGACACTCGCCCCTGTCAAGCGATCCTCATCGCCGCCGTGATTGTGGATTGTCAGGTAGCCTGCCCCCGTGGAGGCGCCCGGGGGAGTCGCGCGAGCCCAGACGTTGTCGAGATGGAGCGAACCGTGATCATCCGCAAGCGTCATTGTACTCAGGCAGGCAAGAATCAGGGCTGTGAATGATGCTGCGGCAGGTATGTCGGGCTTCATCGATGGCTCCGTAAGTTGTTGCCAGATTATCGGTTGAAAGGGGCCCCAAGATTACCCGTAACCCCACATCAATGCCAGATTCAACGGGGGCAGCATTTCCGGGATCAGGGTTTCGATTACGGCATACTCGTCTTCCCGTGTGTCACGGAAAAGAGGGCCAAGATAGCGTTTGCCCTGAGCGTTGGTGATCGCCTGGACCTGAGGTTGCCGGGTGCCCTTGCGACGGTGTGTGACAATGGCGGTTTCATTATTGGCCAGGCGGACCAGTACGCCAGGAGGATAGGCCGTGAGTTCTTCGAAAAGCCCCCGGTAGACGACAAGGTGAGGATCGTTCTGCAGGGATGCGAGGATATCCTTCTGTGCTTCTTCGGCACAGCAGCGGTTGCGATAGGCGCGTTTGGTGATCATGGCGGTGTAGCGTTCCGCGACCGCGATGGCCTTGGCTTCGACCAGGATTTCATCCCCGGACAGCCCTTCGGGGTAGCCGCTGCCGTCAAAATGTTCATGATGCTGGCGTACGATTTTCAGACAGGTTTCGCTCTGAATGCCCGCTGACTTCAGCGCGTCGGCGCTCAGGATAGGATGCTTTCGAATGACCGATCTCTGCTTGTCGTTGAGAAGTTTGCGAGAGTTGTTGAGCTTGTCCAGATAGGGCAATAGGGCAATATTGGCGGTTAAGGCGGCTTTCAGTATCAGAAGGACCCGCCCATCGCTCAGCTTGAAGTGGGTTGCGGCAAACCAGCAGATGATCGCATAGAAGAGCGTCTGTTCGTATGCCGAAGGTTCCACCGAGTAGACGTGCACCAGGGCAATACAGGCGTCCGGGTCCATCCTGCACAACCCGTCAATGCGTCGGGCCAGGCGTTCCACCCGTTCTTCTGCGTCCTGATTTGCGTTGGTGATTTTGCCCAGTGCCAACTCCAACTCATAGAGCAGAAACGAATATTCCGAGAAAGGGCTGCCAAAACGTGCATCGCTGCCTTCGGCCCGCTTGCGCCTTGCCACCTGGTGAGGCGGCTCGTATAGACCGCGCTCATAGAGCCGGTCCAGCTGCATCTCGTTCTGTATGACATAACCCTGGGCGACCAGAAGGTTGCCATTCTCATCATAAACCGGCCAGGGGAGTGGTTTGCCCACCTG
>SLIH01000272.1 GCA_007135745.1 Halomonas sp.
CTGGAACGCCACCTGGGACTTCTGGGCCGCCACCATCACCCGGGTAATATCCACGTTGGGGTCACCCTGTTCGTACGCCGTCTGCAATTGGGCAGAATCCTGTTGCAGATCGTTGACCCGATCCACGGCGCCCTGAAGAGTCTCGCCAAAACTGGGCCCCTCGGACTCCCTGGTCTGCCGGACCTGATCCGGCTTCTGTATCTCCGGCTGCTGCTGGATGCGCTGCTGTTCCTGCATCTGCTCGCGCAGCGCACGGATGTCAGTGAGAACGCTGCTTACATCAGCTCGATCAACCATGGTTTAGCCTCCCATTTATCTTCCGCGGAGCCGAGACTCCAGCGGAGCGTCTGCATTACAAATAAGCAAACGGGAGGCCAACACTCGTAGATACTTGTTATTTATGGTTTTTAATGTTTATGAGGAAGGATAACTGACGAATTGAGAAGCTGATCAGACGTCGGCGTCGCATTTTTGACGGCCCCAAAGACCACAAAAAAGCCCGGGCTGAAACACAAACCCGGGCAACGGAGGTGGGGAGACCCACAGTTTACTTTTACGCCAGAGAAAGCTCTTCCTCTGGATTGATCCCATAATCTCTCATTTGCGCAAGCTTGTAGCGCAGGGTTCGTGGACTGATGCCGAGCCGCTCCGCCGCCTGTTTGCGACGACCGCGCTCGTCACGCAGGGTCTGCAGAATGATGCGGAATTCACGCTGGCGCAGATCCTCCCCAAGGGACGAGTCACCCGCATCAGCCGGTGATTCTTCTACCGGCTCAGCCGGGCGATTCACACTCTCAGTGGCTACTCCAGGCGATTGCGCTTCAGCGGACCCATTGAGGCCACCGCTCATCGCCTGGTCAAGGCTCAGATCCTCGGCCGTGATCACCTGCCCCTGCTGCAGGATCAAGGCTCGCTGAATGGCGTTATCCAGCTCACGTACGTTGCCTGGCCAATCGTGGCGATAAAGGGAATTTCTGGCGTCTTCGGCGAAGGTAACCCCGGCCAGTTTCATCTTGCTCGCATGCTTGTCCAGCAGATGGTTGGCAAGGGGCAGAATATCCTCGCGTCGCTCACGCAGTGGAAGCCACTGCAGAGGGAACACGCTCAACCGGTAATACAGATCCTCGCGGAAACGTCCCGCCGCAACGTGTTCCTGCAGGTCACGGTTGGTGGTCGCGATCACGCGTACATCCAGTTTGATGGTGCGGCGCCCACCAACACGCTCCACTTCCCGCTCCTGAAGCACCCGCAGCAGCTTGGCCTGCAGGCCGATTTCCATCTCCGATATCTCATCCAGCAGAATGGTGCCCCCATTGGCCTGCTCGAATTTACCCGGCGAAGCGGCATGAGCACCGGTAAAGGCGCCCTTCTCGTGCCCAAAAAGAATGGCCTCCAGCATATTTTCCGGAATCGCGGCACAATTGAGAGCGATAAAAGGCTCCGAAGCACGCTCCGAATGCTCGTGGATATATCGCGCCAGAACCTCCTTGCCGGTACCACTTTCCCCGCAGATCATGACCGTGGAATCAGTCGCAGCAACCTTTCGCGCCAGTTGAAACATCCGTCGGCTTGCGGGGTCCTCGGCCACGGGCTGATCCCCGGAGCTTTGCTTTCGGGTTCCCAGTACTCGGGAAAGCACTTCCTTAAGCACCTGGGGCTGAAAAGGTTTGACCAGGTAGTCCACAGCCCCTGCCTGCATGGCGGTGACGGCCTGCTCGATACGACCGTAGGCCGTCATCAGGAGCATCGGTGTACCCGGGTGGCGACGCTGGACCTCCGCAAGCAGATCCACGCCGGACATGCCGGGCATCTGAACATCGCTGACCACCAGGTCAAAATTCGCCGCCGCGAGCTTTTCCAGCGCTTCCTCACCGCTGCCCGCTTCCGTCACCCGATAACGCCCCACTTCCAGGGTCGTCACCAGAGCTTCACGCAGCTCAGCGTCATCCTCAACAATCAGAATTCCTGCCTTTGGCATGACTACCTCCTGCCCCTCACCATTCATTGCTCGATAATCGGCAACTCAATAAGCGCCCGGGCCCCAGAGCCTTCAGACACCAGATGAAATTCTCCGCGATGGGCCTGCACCACCGCCTTGACCACCGCCAGCCCCAGGCCAGTGCCATGGGATTTGGTGGTATGGAACGCTTCGGTCAGCTGCTCGGCCTGCTCGGGCGCGAACCCCCGGCCGTTATCAACCAGTTCCAGCCAGGCCCGACCGTTGTCCACTCCACCACGCAACTCCAGGCGGTCCGCTCCTGCCTCAAGGCTGTTATTCACCAGATTCAGACAGGCCCCAACCAGCGCCTCTCGGTTACAGGCAATGGCACAATGAGGCAAGGTTCCGGGACGAACCAGAGCCACACCACGGGATTGAATAAGCGTCTCGGCATGCTGGGCAACCGATGCTTCCCAGTCGGAAAGATTCAGCTGCTCCGCCAGGCGTATGTCGCCGCGCGCAAAAATGAGCATGTCGCGGACCTGCTGTTCCAGATGCTGCAGGCGGGACATCAGTTTATCCGCGCAGCGCACGCGCATGCTGTCCTCAATGTCCTGTTCACTCAGATGGCCGGCATAGAGCATGGCCGCGGAGAGCGGTGTGCGGATCTGGTGGGCCAGGGAGGCCACCATTCGCCCCATGGACGACAGACGCTCCGAACGGGCAAGGCGCGACTGCAGCTCGCGGGTTTCCGTCAGATCGGTGAGAAGGATCAGCTGACCCGGCTCATTGGCCATGGAGCGGATTTCGATGCTGACCCGACGCCCGTCATTCAACGAAACTTCGTGGCCGTCATCGCGTCTGGGTGCGAAACAACGCTGGATAATATCGAGCCAACGCTCGCCCTCAAGGGGTTCTCCAAGAAGATTGACTGCGGCGGGATTGCACTGACTGATAACACCCTGACTGTCCAGCACCACCACGCCAGCAGGAAGCACATCCAGAAGCGTGGTGAGCCGATTGGCCAGTTGCTCCTTCTCCTCGAGCTCCAGGCGGCGCCGTTCCGCTTCATCATAAAGCCGACCGGAAAGTTGATTGACCCGGTCTTCCAGGGTTCGGTAGGAATCAGTGATCTGGCGTGACATCTGATTGAACAGTGTCAACGCTTCGTCCACCGCCCCCGCCTCGCGCTGTTCATCGGGAAACAGCGACGTGACTTTATGGTTTACGTCGGCCGCCGCGTTATCCGTCCCGGCGCCATTACCCTCAAGCCAGAATGTTTGCTGCGTCATTCATGCCCCCTGCCGGACGTTATGCCGGTTGGTCTTGTTATCAAAGACTCAGATCAGTCACCTGAAGGGGAATAAGCAGACACTGTGCCAGAAACTATTTAAATCTTATTTTCAGACAGTTAAGTAGCGAGGCCCGGATAGGTTGGCGGATTTTTGGCGCTGAATTCGCCACGGGAGCCGTGGCGTTTACAAAGATTTGACGTCACGATCAGGCTTCATCACCCTCGCGCAGACCGTATTTGCGGACTTTTTCAACCAGGGTGGTACGGCGGATCCGAAGCTTCTCCGCAGCCCGTGCCACGACACCATTGGTCTCGTTCAGGGCCTGTTCAATCAGAGTGCGTTCCAGGTTGGTCAGGTAGTCTTTGAGGTCAATGCCGTTGACCGGCAGCAAAGCGGGCGCATCCAGACTGCCCATTCCCTCCACACCGACCGGCATGCCGGAATCCTCGACTTCACGCGTTTCATCGATGTCGTCGACGTAACGGAATTTCTTGGGCAGTTCCTGCACCCCGACAACGCCATAGGGATGAATGATCGCAAGCCGCTCAATCAGGTTCGCCAATTCCCGGACATTACCCGGCCAATCATGGCGACAGAGGCTGAGAATTGCGGCTGAATTGAGCCGGATCGAGCCACGCTTCTCCACCTCCATGCGGGAGATGAGTTCGTTGATCAACAGTGGCAGGTCTTCGGAACGTTCTCTCAGAGCCGGCATTTCGATGGGGAAGACATTAAGCCGGTAGTAAAGGTCTTCCCGGAACTCGCCGTTCTCGATCATCTCTTCAAGGTTCTTGTGCGTAGCAGCAATCACGCGGACGTCCGCCTCCAGGGTACGATTGCTACCCACCCGCTCAAAGGTCCGTTCCTGCAGCACGCGCAGAATCTTGACCTGCATGTTGAGCGGCATGTCGCCAATCTCGTCGAGGAACAGCGTCCCTCCTTCCGCCAGTTCAAAGCGCCCTGCCCGTGCACTGATGGCACCGGTAAAGGCGCCTTTCTCGTGTCCGAACAGCTCGCTTTCCAGAAGCTCGGCAGGTATGGCTCCGCAATTCACCGGCACGAAGGGCTTGTCCCGGCGCGGAGAATGGTAATGGAGGTTGCGCGCCACCACTTCCTTGCCGGTACCGGACTCACCGGTGATCAGGACACTGACCTCTTTATCCGCCACCTGGGCCATGAGCTGGCGCACATGCTGAATCTTGCGGCTGGTGCCCACCAGGCTGCGGAAAAGCTGAACATCTCTCTGCTGTCCCCGCTGCCGGGTCAGCGCATATTGGTCACGGTATACCTGCGCACGGTAGAGAGAATCCACAAACTTGGTGTAGTTCAAAGGCCATTCAAGGCGAGCAATGATGCGCGACTGGGCTTCATCGGAAAGCCCTTCCAGGGGCGCATCGCCCAGCTGAAGGAAGGGAATGCCCGGCCGGCCATCGGCCAGTTCATTCAGGTGCTCAACGACCTGATCACTTTCGGCATCGACAATGACAACGCCGATATCAGCGGCCTGCTCCAGAGACCCAGCCCAGTGAGCAGGCTCCGAGGCGATGACCGTCTCGCCCATGAATTCCAGAATGGTTTGGAGGTCGCGACGACGTTGCTGGTCGTCAACGATAATGAAAACGCTGGCTGTGTCAGACATCAACGGGGTGCCCCGGGTTGCTGTAATACTTATGTTCTCGGGGACCTGAATTACAACAGGTCTGTGGAGTGGCGGTGCCGGTCTCCTGACGTTACTGACACGTATTAAAGCCCCTTAATCGACATCAGTCAATTTTATGACGGTTTTGTTATCTTCCTGACCGCTGATTGTCCAGATAGGCCTGAGCCGCCTTCTGGGTACGGGACGTTTCCCGGATGCGGGCAGCCGCTGCATCCCGCTCTTCCACGGCCGCCTCACGCGCCTGCTCATACAATCCACGCAGAATTTCAAGCCGCTCGGCAACGCTCTCCCGAGTCAGCTCGCCCTCGCCGACGGCCGACGTCGCCTGCGAAATAAGCTCCCTGGCCCCTTCGTCAATCGCTGCCAGCGTTTCCCAATCCTCCTGCTCCACAGACCGGCGTGCCTGCGCAATCACCGAATCCAACGCTTCCAGACTGTTCATGCTTTACCTCCCGGAATCCCAATCCACATTAACCATTGTGAACCAGGAACACACAACATGACACGCCTTCTGTGAACTCGCTAATGAGGAATAGGCGGAAGTTTTGAAATGTTCCCATTCGGTCATTAGTGTCATATCAATAACCACGTTAATATCATCAGGCTGATGAACAAAGGATTAGGATACGCATGTCCGACGAAACCAATGAACATTACATAGCGATCGCCCGCGCCTGTCTGAAGGCCATCAATACCGCCTCCGAACAGCCGCGTGACCGCGCTGATCAGATACAGCATGTGTACCATGCCATAGAACATGCCTTTCAGGAGCAGACCCGGCCTCTGGAGCAGCGTACAAAGATCCTTGCCGAGGCTCTGGAAGCGATCGCGGCGAACAATCTCAGTCGCGAGGACATGGTGGCGCAGGCCCGTGCGGCGCTCGGAGCCGACAAAGAAAAGAACAAACACGCACCTCTGCACTGACTGTTTCAGTATTAACCGCTGGAGAAACCTCAATGACAAGATGGTCCGGTTCCGACCTACGGCAGAGTAGAGCCTCTGCAATGCTTTTCGGAATAATCGCTGGCCTGCTGCTGAGCTTCACTGCGACCGCACAGGCGCAGGAGGACATACGCCAGATTCTTTCGCCCACTACCGGGCCAAACGACAAAGCACTGTACCGTTACCTGGAACTTGAAAACGGTATGGGTGTCCTTCTGGTTTCAGACCCGCAGGCAGACAAGGCCGCGGCAGCGCTGGACGTTCATGTCGGTTCCGGAGATGACCCGGACAGCCGTGCCGGACTTGCCCATTTCACGGAGCACATGCTGTTCCTGGGAACCGAGACCTACCCGGATCCCGGCGAATATCATCAATTCATAAGCAGTCACGGAGGCTCCCATAACGCCTATACGGCATCCCAGGACACCAACTATTTCTTCGATGTCGATCCGCAATACCTTGAGCCTGCGCTGGACCGCTTCTCGTCCCAGTTCACCGTTCCCACGTTCGCCGAAGAACTGATCGAACGCGAACGCCATGCCGTCCATTCCGAATATACCGCCATGCTCAGGGAAGATGGACGCCGTTTCTGGTCAGCCTTTCGGCGCACCTTCTCCGAGGGCCACCCTCTCTCGCGCTTTACTGTGGGCAATCTGGAGACCCTGAGCAATGAGGAAGGCGAGCTGCGCGATGAAACGGTGCAGTTCTACAAAGACCACTATTCAGCCAACATCATGACCCTGGTGGTCATGGGGCCTCAATCACTGGATGAGCTGCAGGAACTGGTGGTGCCACGATTTGCGCCGGTGGAGAACCGCAACCTGGACCGAACCCGGATTGAGCAGTCTTTCTTCGACTCCAGCCAGCATCCAAGACTGCTGGAGGTTGAGTCTGTCCGGGACACCCGCCACCTGCAA
>SLIH01000360.1 GCA_007135745.1 Halomonas sp.
AGTCGCGCGCCGGTTACCCTCGGCGTCGTACCAGATGTAATAGGGTCGACGTTCTTCGTCCGTCGCCTGCTCGTCGAAGCCCGGCGGCATGACCAGTTCCACCTGATCCGGCATGTCCACCTGCCGGGATTCCCCTGGCTGCTCAGCCTCGCGGTCGTCTCTGGTATCATCCTGCCCCTCTCGCGCCTGTCCCGGCAGGCGCTCGTGGCGGACCTGTCCTGTCTCATCCACCCAGGTATAGAAACCATCATCGCTCAGATCCTGAGGCTCTGAGGCACAAGCCGCGAGAATAAAAAGAAGGACCAGGAGCCAAGCAAATTTCATCACCACAAAGTGATTCCCGGCTGGTTCATAAGGCAGATCCACACTGAAGGTTGGTGTTCAATACCATTGTACCGGGACCCGCCGTGCGCAAGTCCAGCACAATCGAATAAACGCCCTAACCCGCGTCCAACCCCATGCGATAGTTGAAGGCTTTCCATCCAGACTTATCCCGAATTCGCCCATTTTGCGGGACGCTGACCCTGGATCGCCGCTGATGGATTCCCCCTAGAATTTACTGCGCCAAGTGAGGTTAAGAAACCGGATGGTTGTTTCGATACCCACATCAAGACCCGCATAGGGGTTGTAGGCGATATTGGTGATGCTGGTGGAGTTTATGTTATCGCTGGTATTCGCCGGAACATCCTGAGTCGAATTGAGAAAGCTTGCACTGAAGTCAATGACGGTATTCTTTGACCACTGATAGCCAAGGCCTGCGCCATACATTGTGGCGTCGCCAATGGGTGACATCAGACTCTCTTTGCCGCTGGGCACCACGTTGCCTCGATGCTGTGCACCCGCCCTGAGATCCAAGCGATCCGTCGCGTGGAATGTCACCCCATAACCCAGATTCCAGATATCCTTGTAGTTCCGGCCGATCTTCAGGGTAGTGGAGGTCGCCTTGTCGGGGGAAAGGATCCGGGCGGCATTCAGAAATTCGAGTTCACGATCAAACTGGGCGAAAGCGTAGTCCTGGGAAGACAGGTCCACGTAATCCAGATCCACATTCACCCTCAAACGAGGCAAAGGACGTACACTGATACCTGTGGAGAAATGCTGCGGATACGAGTCCCTGATGGTGATATTCCCAGCTTCCTTGGGAATACCTGAGGGAAGGCTGAGAATGGCCGCGCCAATCGCGCCCAGTACGGAGCTGTTGACGCTCTGCCAGAAACCGGACCAGTCTTCCGTATAGTCAACTTCGAACTCGCCCTTAAGCTCCAACTCCGCCCCTGAGGAGTACTGAGCACCCCATGAGAACCAGTCTGTCGGCTCCCACATGATACCGACACGGTAACTCCTCGAAAGCCCTTCCTCTGCACGGACGTTGACGTTACCGATGTCTTCCCAGGGGCCGATCTTACCGCCGCACAGCGCCAACCATGGCGCCAGGGGTTCCTGACCTTCATTGTCCTCACAGCCAAACGCTTCCTGCAGCGTCGCGCCCACGCCAACCAGCATATTGGGAGCGCGGGTGAGCTGGTTTATCTCAAGCCCCTGATGAGAGAAATGAATACCGGCCCCAATGCTCCAGCTGTCATTGATCTTGTATGCAACGGTTGGGGACAGATAGGTCAGACGCTGCTGTGCCACGCTGTTGGGCTGGTAACGCCCTGGATCGTCATCATCTCGGACAAACCCCCCGGACATCTCAACAAAGGAGGCCGTGCCGAACGTCAGTTTCGAGCCCTCGGGTTGCACACTGAACGCAGCATTGAAGGGCGCCGGGCCCGCCCCTGCGGAACCTTCAGACATTCCGATTCCGGGAATATAGTTGGCACCCGTGTCGGTAAAACTGTCCTCGCCCGCAGCAGGATCATTACCTTCACATTCAATGCCGAAAACATCACAGCCTTCTTCCGGCACCCGAAAGCTTGCTTCAAAGACCGTATCCGCAATGGCCACGCCAAACTCCCGTTGGCGCCCCTCCATGCGTGTGAGGCCCGCGGGATTACGACGTATCGCCATCAATCCCGGGGTATCCGCTGTCACCGCATTACCCAGCGCGGCCGCCTTGGGGTGGACCAACAGCTGATGAGCCATCTGTGCCTGGGCGCCCGCGGAAGCCACGGCCAGCGCCAGAGCGCAGGTAACGCGTTTTCCGAAGCCGGTACTGTTCATGCAAGGCCTCCCCTTCCCGTTGCCTGTCCCTAACATCAGGAATCCGCCAGACCCGAGATGTTAATTGGCAGGGAAAGACCGATGGCAAAATCGGGTGCGCCATTGGTCAGGCCAAACCCAACGCTGGTGTTGATAATGGTGGTATCGCTGATGCGGGTGCCCAACGAGAAATTAAGAAGTCCCGACATCTGATCACTGGCCACGGCGCGGGTTCCATCATTGAACTTAAGCACTGTCTCGTCGTTGTAGGTCAACTGGACGGACATGCTCAGCGATATGTCGTAGGAGAGGGAGTAGGAAAAACCACCCGAGCCGGATGCTGTGAATCCGGGATCCACCTCGTTGAGAAGCCGCGCACCGCGGACCTGATTCAGGCCGGTTGCCTCGTGGTTATACCGCAGGCTGGTGGAACCAAAGACCACCACCGGATCCAGCACCCGGGAGACGCTCAAACCACCGCCCAGGGAATAGAAACCACTGCCCGTGGACAACTGGCGGCGGACGTCAATCTCATAGGGGCTGACACCGGTCTTCGAGGTAAAGGTGCCAAAAAGCGTGGTGGACATGCGTCCGGGAACCCTGGGGTTCGGCTGCCAGCGTGTGGTCAGGGAAATATCGCCGACATCGTAGATATCCAGATCTTCCTGGGTATCAAACTTGGCAACCAGAGGAACGCGAGTGCCCAGAGTGACGTTATCGCGCAGACCGTATTCGTAGCTGAAGGAGTTGGTGAAGGTATGGGTTGCGGAGGGATTAACGTCCAGATTCCGAACCGAACCATCAATAATTTCCAGATCGAGCCGCTGGTCGCCGGAGAACTGGTAGTCAAAGGAATAATTGAGTGACTGCTTGCCCCGCTGAAGCAATGAGTACTGGCTCTCAGCAGCCTGGAACACCTCTTCCAGTTGCTCCGTGGCATCTTCGTCGTCTTCCTGCTGCGCCAAAGCTTCTCGCGCCTCATCGATACTGTTGCCCATCACGGGCATGCTGAGGAGCAACATTGCACCGGCCAGCAAAAACAGGAAATACAGCCGCTGGTCTCTCACCCTGGTTTCCCTTTTATTGTTGTGCCACATAGATCCCACCAATCGCTTTAATCTTGACGATCTTTCCATCCCTAGCGTCTGCGGAAGTGCAGATGCTTTCTGGTATTGTCCACGGTACCGTCTTCGTTGTTTTTGAGGCGCTCAAGCTCGTTCTGGATATCCCACGCCAATGCCTCGTGAAAGACGGGGAATTCCTGTCTTGCCTGCAACGTAAGAGTCTGGTCATCCACAAACCGCATATCCTCTTCCTTAAGGGCAAGGGCGTTTACTGGTGGCTCATCGCCTGGAAATACAATGAAAAGGACGTTGTCTGTCCATTTTTCTTCGAATTCATGCAGTGTGAACGTGATATTCCCAACTGCGGGGTCGGCAATGAACACCCGCCCATCACGGATGTCACGAACCACCACAAAATGCTCAAAGCCGGCATGATTTATGGGAACGATGGCGGGATGATCCAACTCCGCAAGGTCTTCTATTCCTGCCCGGAAGCCGCCCGACGGGAAACCCAGAGCACTGACCAGTCGTTGCATATCCAACATGGAGAAAGCACGCCGTTCGATAATGCGTTCACTCTCCCCGTACTGCAGCAGACCTTCCATTACCTGGCGCTCATTCAGATCCTGGCCGACGTAATAGCGAAGTATCGTAGTGAGCGATGCAGCGCCACAACTGAAATCAAACTGCTGTCGGACCAGGTTCCTGAACTGCTGCTCTATTGCCGGTTCAACCGTATAGCGATGCAGGAGCGTGTCGGGGCTTTCGTTGTAATGCTGCTCATAAATAAAGGTGCCTCTGGGATGCGGTTCAACCTCGGCAAACTCCTGGGCAATGGTAAAACTCAACAGTGATCCTGCCAGCACAAACAGCATGGTTGCTTATCCCTCTCACTCAGAGGCGAGTCATAGATCAGGCGGTGTCGGAGTAAGATACCGAAATTGTTGGGGCCTTAAAGATAACTGGTCCGCAATTCTCACGGTGATAAGCCCTTGGAAAACAGGGCAATTGGGTTGGAATACAAATTTTGTGAAACAGGTGGAAGTGTGCGGATGTCAGGGTCCGACACGGCGGCCGGACCCTGCAACTGGGTTCAGCGACGGTTAACCGAAGCCTCTTCTCGGAGCTGACTCAGGTAGTAGTTGTATGCCATCTGTCCATGGCGCTGAGCCAGCGAATTTCTCAGCTGCACCGCCACCTGACTGATGGTCTGCTCATCGGCTGCGATCACCTCATCGACGCTGACCAGGGCCAGGCTGCCCGGCAATTCAACCAGATCCACAGTCGCTCGCTCATCGGTGGGTGCGGGCAACCTGAATGCGGCATCTCGCAGAATGGCGGGCAGGTGGAGATCACCCCGTTCAATGTTCTCGAACCGTTCCCACTCCAGGCCCAGCTCAGAAGCGATCTCGTCCCTTGCTTCAGGCCCTTCGCTGCGCAGCCGCTCAGCAAACTGAGACAGTTGCTCGGAAAGCTGTTCACGGCGTTTACGTTCGGCCACCCGCTCCCGCACCTCATCACGGACCTCGTCCAGGGAACGCTGGGTTTCTGGATAGTACTCCCTTACCCGAGCGACAACCGCCTCCTCAGGCGTTATTTCGACCAGCTCCGTGTTGAAGCCGCCTTCCAGAACATCCTCACTGAACAGCTGCCGCAACAGCTGTGGATGATCAAAGGGTGATTCATTCCTTTCAGGTGTCACACCGTCGCGTTCCTGAATGGACTGCCCGATCAGTTCGGCCGGTGCCTCAAGGTCATATTCTGCATAGGCAAGATCGGCCAGACGTTCGCTCATCTCAACATAGCGACGACCGGCTTGCTGTTCAGCAATCTCCCGCCGCAGTTCGTCTTCCAGTTCAGCCATGCTGGGGGGATCTTCCGCGCGCACGGAGAGAAGCTTGATGAAGTGGGTACCAAACCGCGTCTCCACAGGCCCAACGACGCTCCCCGCCTCTTCTATCTCGAACAGCGCTTCCGAAAAGGCTTCCTCAAAATCATCGAACCGGGAATAGCCCAGCTCTCCACCGTCGTTGGCGGTGCCAGTGTCGTCGGAATACTCGGACGCCAGGTCGGCGAAATCCTCACCACGCTCAAGCGCCTCTTCAAGCGCCGCGATCCGCTCTGCAGCATCGTCCTCGTCCCGGATCAGGATGTGAGCTGCATTGCGCTGCTGTGCCTGCTCCTGTTGGGATACACGTCGCTCATAGAGCTCGCGCAGATCCTCGTCCGATACCTCACCCTCATCAATCAGGTCCTGTCGGCGGAGCGTAATCCAGGAAACATCCGCAGCTTCTTCCTGGCGGAACAGGGTCCGGTTCTCTTCATAGAAGCGCTCGATCTCCTCATCCGTGACCTCTACGTCCGCGGGAGCCTGATCCAGACTTACGGTGAGAGCTGAAAAACTGCGCGTCTGGGTCAGCAGCGCGGCCAGCCGACGAACCTCATCATCGGTGGTAAAGGCACTGCCCTGAATGACCGCCTGCATAACGCGTGTCAGATGATCACGCTCGAGCATGTCGCGGAACTGATCCACGGTCATGCCCTGATTGCGCACAATCTGCATGAAGCGGTCACGGTTGAAACGCCCGTCTACCTGGAACTCGGGCGCTTCGGTGATCATTCGGTCTATTTCCTGCTCCGAGAGCTGCAACCCCCTGGCTGCCACATCCCGTCCGAGCAGCTTCTGTTGAATCAATGCTTCAAGAACGGATTCGTTCAATTCCGAATCATCAATCCTGGCAGGATCCGGCTGATCCATCTGTGACAGGCGCTGCTGGCGCTCAATCTGAACCATCCGGCGAAATTCCCGCTCGGTGATATCCTCGCCATCCACGCTCGCGACTGCTGGTTCACCACCGCCGCCTACAATGGCGTCGAGCCCCCATACGGAAAGCGAGATGATCAATACGGCGATGATGCCCTTCGCGATGGTCCCCTGAGCGTTTTCACGAATGTTCTGAAGCATTTTTCCTCTACCTTGTCCGGGCGTCGTCACCCGAAATTGTAATATGGCATCAACGTAAAAAGGCGCATCCCTTAACGGCATGCGCCCATAAACAGTGGCGGAGCGGACGGGACTCGAACCCGCGACCCCCGGCGTGACAGGCCGGTATTCTAACCAGCTGAACTACCGCTCCTGTACTGCTCACACCCGACCAGGTCGCGCGTTACTTAACAGCATCCTTGAGCGCTTTCCCGGCCTTGAAGCTCGGCACCTTGGAAGCAGCGATGCGGATTTCCTGGCCAGTCTGCGGGTTACGACCTGTCCGCGCAGCACGCTCCTTGACAGAGAAGGTGCCAAATCCAATCAGAGTAACCTGATCACCTTTTTTGAGGGAATCCGTAATGGAGCCGACCATAGCGTCGAGTGCACGACCAGCTGCGGCCTTGGAGATATCTGCGGAATCAGCAATTGCGTCGATCAGTTCGGACTTATTCACACTAAACCCCTTAGTTTTCTTTCCGTGTTAGACGTTTTGGTTTGTTTTTGGGCGACTCCGACTATCGCACAC
>SLIH01000320.1 GCA_007135745.1 Halomonas sp.
GCGAATGCGCTTAAGGTGCTTCGGGTCTGGGGTCACCTTTTCACGAGGCACCCCCTCAATCCGCTGAATGTCATAGTCTCGCGCGGAAATGGTCACCTTGCGGGTTTTGGTAGAGCCATCGGGCTTTTCCAGTCGGACCTCATGTTCTTCGTCCGCCTCTCGGCCAAAACCGAGGGCAAAACGCCCAGCCGGTGTCACCGGCACTTCTTCGTCATTGAGATAAACACGGGTTCCCGCCTCGGTCTCGCCAAACAGCAAAGCGCCCTGCTTGAACTGCCCCTCCAGCTCCAGCGCCTGGACGGACCAGGCAAAACCCATGAGAAAAACAAGAGAAACTATGGGGCGCATTAAGCAATACCTCTGAAATGAAGGGTTCCGGGGTGGCCGGAACGATACTGTGCCCGTTATTGTTGTCGATACTGACAGAAGGCTGCAACCAGAACGCTTCAACCCGAATGAATTACAATATCGGCGACCATCAACTGATCCTGCACCAGAATTTTCTGCCTGATGACGAGGCGTCTGCTCTGCTGCTCCGGCTGCAGAAAGAGATTCCCTGGCACCAGGGGCGCATCCGCCTTTTTGGACGGGAGCGGACAATCCCTCGCAAGCAATGCTGGGTTGCCGAAGCGGGGCTCAGCTACCGCTATTCCGGCAGCACGCTGGAACCCACGCCCTGGCCTGAATGGCTCCGCCCTTTAGCGGCGAAGGTATCCAGAGCAGCCGGCTGTAATTTCAACAGCGTACTGTGCAACCTTTACCGGGATGGCCAGGACAGCATGGGCTGGCACAGTGACGATGAGCCAGAGCTGGGCACTGATCCGATCATCGCCTCCCTGAGCCTTGGGGCGGAGCGACGCTTTCGTTTCCGACACCGGCAGGACCATAAACACACGCGCTGCCTTTTACTGCCAAACAACAGCCTGCTGATCATGCCCGCGGGGCTTCAGGCCCAGTGGCAGCACGAATTACCGAAGACACGGCAACTTACGGGGCCGAGAGTCAATCTCACTTTTCGTCATGTTGTGCACGGCTGAGCTTCTCGAGACGCCGGGCGATGCGCCCGTAAAGCGAATCGGCCGGATAACGTCCGCGACGGTCTGCCGTGCCAGGCTTCATTCCAAGCAACAGGGAAAGCGCCTCCTCTACGTTCCGCACCGCATAGAGCATCAGCTCACCACGGCTCACCGCTTCAAGTACGCGGGTATCGAGCATCAGATTCTGGACGTTGGCCGCAGGGAGCAACACCACCTTGTTCCCGGTATCTCCCAGGGCCTGGCAGGTATCGTGAAAGCCCTCGATTTTCTCATTGAGTCCGCCAACGGGCTGCACGGCGCCAAACTGGCTTACCGCGCCGGTCACCGCCATATTCTGGTTAATCGGCACCTCCGCCAGTGCGGAAACAATGGCACAGAGTTCAGCGAGTGAAGCACTGTCACCGTCAATTTCCGCGTAGGACTGCTCAAAGGTGAGCGTGGCCGACAACGACATGGGCTGACGCCGGGCAAAACGCGAGGTCAACCAGGCGGAAAGTATCATCACGCCCTTGGAATGAATGGAGCCACTGAGTTTCACATCCCGCTCGATATGCACCACGTCGCCCTCGCCGTACTGACAGGTCGCGGTGATGCGATTGGGAAGACCAAACTCATAGCCCCCGGTGCTCAGAACGGACAATCCGTTAACCTGTCCGACAGTGCGTCCACTGACGCTGAGAAGCGTTGAGCCGTCGGCAAAGCCGCGCAGAAACTGATCCCGGATCCGCGCGGACCGGTAATCCGCGCTGCTCAGCGCTTTCTGCACGTGTTCCACGGTGACCTTTCTGGCGCCCTCCTCCCTGGCCCAGTAATCCGATTCCCGCAGAATGTTGGCAATATCCGCAGCATGCAGTGACAGCCGATCCTGATGTTCCGCCAGGCGGGCACTGTATTCGATAATCCGGGCCACCGCACGGCGCTCACAGTGCAGCAGATCCTTTTCATGGCACAGGCTGGCTATGAACTTGGCGTAAAGCAGCTGGCTCTCCGAATTCCTCGGCATATCATTTTCAAAATCCGCGGTCACGCGAAAGAGCTCGGCAAACTCGGGATCGTAATCCTGCAACAGCAGCCAGGTCTCGCGGTCGCCGAAGAGCACAATTTTCACGTTGAGGGGGATCGCCTGGGGTTCCAGGGAGATGGTTCCGGACAGCGTCAGCTCCCGCTCCAGCGAGTGAATGCTGATCTCGTTGGAGCGCATCGCGCGCTTGAGCGCGTCCCAGACAAAATGATGCTCCAGGACCTTGATGGCGTCCATGAGCAGATAGCCCCCGTTTGCACGGTGCAGACTGCCCGGGCGAATGAGAGAGAAATCAGTGAATACCGTTCCCTTGTAGGTCACGTTTTCTATATAGCCGAAAAGGTTGTGGTAGGTGGGGTTATCCTCCACCACCACCGGCGTTTCCTTTCCTTCACGGCTGACCAGGACGTTGATCCGATAACGGCGCGGAAGGCGATGCTCCAGGGCTGCATAGGCGAACGCGGCCTTGTCCTCACTGTCTTCAAGAAAGATATCGAGATTTTCCGCGATGTCGGACTTCATTGCTTCCAGGTGCTCGGTAATCGCCTTGTGCGCCTGGTAGCGCTCGGACACCTCATCAATCAGGTGTTCCGCCACATGGTCCACGGTTTCCTGGTTTAGCGCCTGTTGCTTCTCCGCATGCTCCTCCTCCCAACTGGCGAGCTTGCGCATCACGCGCCGCAGCTTTTTCTCCAATACCCGAATCGTCTCTTCAAACGCCTCACGCTGTTCCTGAGGCAGTTCACTGAACGACTCATTGGTGTGAGGCTCTTCGCCATTCATTGCCGTCAGGCGGTAGCCCCCGGGCGTACTCATGGACAGATCAACGTGCTTCTTCCTTGCCTCTTCAGCAAGCTCATTGAGCGCCTTTTCCTGACGTGAGGCGTAATACTGTTTGAGCTCGTCCGCCCGAGCCTGAAAGGTGTCGCTGTCAAACGCCTGGGGAATGACCTTCATCAGTCGCGAAACCAGTCGGTCCACATCCTGGCGAAGCTTCTCCCCCAACCCGGCGGGAAGACGCAACACCCTGGGATATCTGGGATCATCATAGTTGGCCACATAACACCAGTCCGAGGCCGGATCACCCTCGCGCGAGGTCAAGCGAAGGTAGCGAAGCAGCATGGTGCGCTTGCCCAGGCCATTACGCCCCACCGCATAGACGTTATAACCGCCATGGGGCATGGAAAGCGCGAACCGTACGGCAGCCCGCGCTCTGTCCTGCCCAACAATCTCGTTGAGGGGCTCCAGTGCCCGGGTACTGGCAAAGGGCAATTCCTTGAGAACACAGGCTTTATAAAGGCGACGGGGGTTAAGTGGTTTCAATGGCGGCTTCCGGTCGGGTTACGGCTGATTCACAACTTCAAGTGGGGCACTTTAACGCGATGGGAATCCATTACAAGTCCCCTGGCCCCTCAAGTTTTCACGACAACTGCCGATAACCCCAATGAGGCTATCACTACCGATCACTGGGATCATCGACAGGCAGTCACGAACCGAAATGGACATACCGCGAGATTACAGCAATCATCGCCCGCTGCCCGGACAGACGGGTAATCGCACGCGCCAGGCCGAGCCATCTGCTGCAATGACCAATGGTCCGGAAGCGGTGCGCGTCCAGGACCGCCGTCGTCGGCCAGATCGCCGTCAGCGCCGGAAACAGTCCTACCAGGGGCCAGAGCGCAGACGCGGGTTTGACCGGCGCCAGCCACGCCTGCTCAATCCGCGCACCGGCCGCCCGGAATCACTGGAAAGCTCAACGGGCCGTACTCTGGACATCCGGGTGTAAAGCTCGAAATCTGTAATGTGCACAAAGTCACACCCTGAACCTTAATCAATTTCCATTTAGTAACGCCTGGGCCAGAATTGATCGTTGCGGGTAGTGGAAATCCCTTACGTTCGTGTGCGGCACCGGGAGATCCACAGAAAGCCAACAACAGCGGAGAGGGAAACAGCGCTGATGAGCAGTTTTGGCGAGCATGGAAATCCATCCCAAAACATGACCAGGCGATTCGGCCGAACGCGTGGGCACGCCTTCCATTCGGATACTGGTCGTCCCCAGTATGCTCGGGTTGGTACAGAGAGCAATGGTGAACCTATGGCCGGACAACCGAGCGTCCGTGTAGACGAAGGAATAACCACACTGGCAAATTACGAAGACCAACGGATTCAGCCCCGTTTCCAGGCGCCCTGCCTGAGCGTACACATGCGATGCAGAGGCTGGATCGGCTGGCAAAAAGACCCCGAACCAGTGGAATGCGTTGACATCAACCGGTACGGAACCGCCTTGGTCACGCAACGTGAATTGCGAATCGGAAGCCGTCTCCTCCTGGACTTCAAGGGCAAGTACATCACGCAGTCGGATGTCAGGGCCACGGTTGTCAGTCGCGTCCAGCTTGAGGATGGCAGTTATCGCCTCGGCATCCAGTTCGTATATTGCATTGATCGCCGCAATTACTCCCGGGCAATTGACAACGCCCTGTCCCAGATCGAGGCATTCTGTCGCCGCCGCATGGCTCGATATCGGAACTGAAAACACAACGGGGGCGGGCGTGATCCATCAGCCCTCACCACCCCCGCCACCAAACAGTATTGTCAACAGCATCAGGAAGATGACCCAGCCGATCAGGGCCAACCCGAGCCCTCTCGGTGCCCCCTGCATCTCTCCTTCGACCCCGCCCGCACCGGAATCCGAAAACGGACCGATATTCGCTTCCTCTGGCCTGGGGTCTCCCAGAACCATCCGAACTCGATCCTCGGGAAAGGCCTTGGTTAGCTGCTTACGGTGTCGACTCCAACCCAAACGCTTGTCCAGATATCGCAGCACCTCTGCATTGATACCAACATCGCCTGGATGAGCCTGCCGGGAAACAAAATCGAACAGGCTGAACCGCAATACTTCCGTGACACCGTCCTTGTGGGCACGCTCACCTTCGAGCTGGGCCCGCCAGCGCTTGAGATCACCCCTCCAGCTGGGGTTGGCATAAACCGACTCCAACTCGGTCATCACCTGACCGGCGTACATCTCTGCCTCTGGCGTTGCCCGCCCTGGCATTTCGACATGGTCAGGGTCAGCCAGGTCCGGCCCGAAGTCCTCATCCAGCGGCTCGGCACCGGCCTCAAGCATCGCCTGCTCATAGGCTGCACGAAGTTCCCGGTACCGCTCCGGCTGCTTGCGTGGATCAACAAATCTAAGCTGTTGCTCAAACGCCTGCTCGATGTCTTCCGGATTGGTACTGGGAGACATTCCCAGGGTCGCCCATATACTCATGCCTGCCTCTCTGTTCCGGTAATCCAACTCCAAAAACCAGCAGAGCCCAAAAGCTTCGACCAGCTAACTTTGCACCCCGCTCGGCAATCTTACCTCTATTGGTTAAATGGTTCCCATTCCACAGCTTTCAAGCTCACCCTCACAGTGGAGCGGACGGCGATAGGAAACCTTCCCGAGAGTATAGGCAGCGACAGGCAAAGAGCCTGCACGAACACGAATCACTGATCAGAAGGATCGCCGACCGCTTCCAGCTCGCGCTCGTCCAGCCGGTCGGCAGGCACAAGACTGGCCACCTGATTGGGGTTATTGGGCGTGTAAAGAATAACCAGATTCCCCCGCCGTAATTGGTGTTGAATCTGTTCCCGGCACTCAAGCAACGGCTCCTCGAGGTCACTGCATCCGTTTTCCCGGATGCAGTACTCATCCACGAGGGCCGCCAAAGCGTCAGCGGACAATTCCTGCCAGGGAATGATCATCAGATCAGATCTTCACTGGTCTCCTCCGCACCACCATCGCCCGCGGCTTCCGCCTTTTTCTCATCGCGGGAGGCCGGCTTGGGCATCAGGCGTTCGCGGATTTTTGTTTCAATCTCCTGAGCGGTTTCAGGGTTGTCCTTCAGGAACTTGCTGGCATTGGCCTTGCCCTGACCAATCTTGTCGCCGTTATAGCTGTACCAGGCGCCGGATTTCTCAACAAAACCTTCCTTAACGCCCAGGTCGATGATCTCGGCAAGCCGATTGATCCCGGTGCCGTACATGATCTGGAATTCCGCCTGGCGGAAGGGGGGTGCAACCTTGTTCTTCACCACCTTGACCCGGGTTTCGTTACCAACAATCTCCTCGCCTTCCTTCACCGCACCAATCCGACGGATATCGAGTCGCACGGAAGAATAGAACTTGAGCGCGTTGCCACCGGTGGTGGTTTCCGGGTTACCGAACATAACGCCGATTTTCATCCGGATCTGGTTGATGAACACAAGCATGGTGTTGGCCGTCTTGACACTGGCAGTCAGCTTACGCAGCGCCTGGGACATCAGCCGCGCCTGCAGCCCCACATGGGAATCGCCCATTTCACCTTCAATCTCGGCCTTGGGCGTAAGTGCTGCAACCGAATCGACAATGACCACATCCACGGCACCCGAGCGAACGAGCATGTCGCAGATCTCAAGCGCCTGCTCACCGGTATCCGGCTGGGAAACGAGCAGTTCATCCACGTCCACGCCCAGCTTTTCCGCGTAGACAGGATCCAGGGCATGCTCGGCATCCACAAAAGCACAGGTCTTGCCAATTTTCTGTGCCTCGGCAATCACCTGAAGGGTAAGCGTGGTTTTACCGGAACTTTCCGGTCCGTAGATTTCAACCACACGGCCAAA
>SLIH01000193.1 GCA_007135745.1 Halomonas sp.
CCAAGTACAGCGCCTGGGAAAAGCTCAAGGGTACGAGCTCCGATGAAGCCATGCAGAAATACGTGGATCTTCTGGAAGAGATGAAAGCCAAGCACGGCTGATCCCCTCGCCCCTTATCCCGGATTAAACCCATCCGGCCCCGCAACTGGCGCGGCCGGATAGACTGCCTTCTCAAACATTATCAGACGGAAAGGTTCCTTATGGCTGCTCAGAACCGATTGCATCGTATTGTCAGTAATATCAACCGCCTGCCGGGCTTTGCCCGTAGCCGCGCACTCACCGCTTTTTTTGGCCGCATGGTTCCCTATACAGGAACAACGGGCATTCGCATCGAGGAACTGACTGAAGAACGCTGCGTCATTACCCTGGCTAACCGACGCCGGGTTCAGAATCATATTGGCAGCGTTCACGCGGTGGCGAGCCTGTTGATGGCGGAATCGGCCACCGGGTTTCTGATTGGTCTGCAGGTTCCGGATGATCGGGTGCCGGTCATCAAAACGGTGCGCGGTGATTACGTCAAGCGGGCCAAGGGTGACATGCAGGTCACCGCGGAACTGACCGGGGATCAGATCCGCCAGATCCGGGAGACGGAAAAGGGTGAAACCTCGGTCGCGGTGACGCTTCGTGACGGTGAGGGCAAGGAGCCGGTGTTGATTGAGATGCTCTGGGCCTGGACGCCCAAAAGGCGCTGATCCGGGATAAGTTCGAGCGAGTGAATTCTTGCCGAGACGAGCAAAAAGTTGCTCACTAAGCGAAAAGTTGCTCGGACGTGTGGGCTCTTTTTTCTTGAGTAATTTTTTAACTGGCTGTTTTTAAAGGATTATAAATTGTTGGCATGGATCCTGTAATTGGTTGGGCCAGCGTCACGTTAACAGGGACGCTCAATTAACCAAGTCAAGGAGCAGACCATGCCAACTCCATGCTATATCTCTATTGAAGGCCAGACTCAGGGCAACATCACCGCCGGTGCGTTCACTGCGGATTCCGTAGGCAACACCTACGTGGAAGGCCACGAAGACGAAGTGCTGGTTCAGGCGTTTGATCACGATGTGACCGTACCGACTGACCCGCAATCCGGTCAGCCTTCAGGCCAGCGTGTCCACAAGCCGTTCCGGTTCACCTCCGCTCTGAACAAGGCCACCCCGCTTATGTACAACGCCCTGGCCTCCGGTGAGATGCTGCCCAAGGTTGAGCTCAAGTGGTACCGCACTTCCGTGGAAGGCAAGCAGGAGCACTTCTTCTCCACCATCCTGGAAGATGCCACCATCATCGACATCAACTGCAACATGCCGCACTGCCAGGATCCGAAGAACGGGGATTTCACCCAGCTGGTTGACGTCTCCCTGTCCTACCGCAAGGTGACCTGGGAGCATGTCATTGCCGGCACCTCCGGTGGTGACGACTGGCGCTCTCCGCTGGAAGCCTGATCCTCCAGCTGCGACGGGCTCCTGTGAGCCCGTCGGCATTTCTCCTGCCGAGCATTACCCATCACGGAACACTTCTGGCAAAAAATTGCCTCCTGACGGTTGAGTTACCTTTTCTCAATGTGTACATTGCGCCTCATCGGTCGTTCGGGAAGAGCGGCTGAAAAAGGGAATGTCCACATCAGGGAGAGTTGTAATGTCTAAGGAAGGCTCCGTTGCGCCGAAAGAGCGCATCAACATCAAGTATATTCCGGCTACCGGTGACCAGCAGGCGGAAATGGAACTGCCGCTCAAGATGATGGTCGTAGGTGACTTCAAGGGTGGCCCGGAAGAAACCCCCATCGAAGAACGTCAGACCGTCTCCGTCGACAAGAATAACTTCCAGTCGGTGATGAACGAGGCCGGACTGACTCTCCAGACAACGGTCAAGAACCGCCTCAGCGACGAGTCGGAAGACCTGCCTGTCGATCTCGCTTTCAAATCGCTTTCCGATTTTACCCCGGACAGTCTGGCCCGCCAGGTGCCTGAAGTACGCAAGCTGGTTGAGCTGCGTGAAGCACTGGTGGCGCTGAAAGGACCCCTGGGTAATATTCCTGCGTTCCGGTCCAAGCTCCAGGAACTGCTCGACAGCGACGAAGCCCGTGAGCAGCTGCTCGGGGAGCTGGATATCGCCACGGGCGAGGCTGAAGGCGACAGCTCCGAATAACCCGGTACTGAATCCGAAGTTTATCTGTTAAGGAAGTGGCTGGCCGCAGGGTATTCCCAGGATGCCCCTGGCCAGTCTGCGACTAGCAAGCAAGAAGGGATGCCCCCATGTCAGAAGAGACTGTAGATCAGAATGCGGAAGCGGCGGCGGAGGCCACGGAAGGTTCGCTGCTCGACCAGGTTATGGCCCAGACCAAGATGGCGCCGGCGGACGAAGGTTACGATGTTGCTCGCAAGGGTGTTCAGGCCTTTATCGCCAACCTGCTGGACACCGGCGAGAAAGAACAGCCCATCAATAAACAGCTCGTGGACCGCATGGTGGTCGAGCTCGATCGCAAGATCAGCGCCCAGATGGATGAGCTGCTGCATAACAGCGAATTCCAGGAGCTGGAATCCGCCTGGCGTGGTCTGAAACTGCTGGTTGATCGCACGGATTTCCAGGAGAACATCAAGATCGACATGCTTCACGCCACCAAGCAGGAAATGCTGGAGGACGTGGAGTTCGCCCCGGAAGTTACCCAGACGGGCTTCTACAAGCACGTCTATGCCTCCGGCTATGGCCAGTTTGGCGGTGAGCCGGTGGGTGCGGTCATTGGCAACTATGCCTTTACGCCGTCAACGCCGGACATGAAGCTGCTGCAGTTCGTTTCTTCCGTGGGTGCCATGGCCCATGCACCGTTTCTTTCCTCCGTGGCACCGGATTTCTTCGGGGTCGAGAGCTATCAGGAGCTGCCGCAGATCAAGGAGCTCAGCGCCGTGTTCGAGGGCGCGCGCTACACCAAGTGGCGTTCCCTGCGTGAGTCCGAAGACGCCCGTTATCTGGGTCTGACCGCGCCGCGTTTTCTGCTGCGCACGCCTTACGATCCGGTGGAGAACCCGGTCGAGACCTTCCAGTATCAGGAAGATGTCAGCCAGGACCACGAACATTATCTCTGGGGTAATACGGCCTTCCTGCTGGGCACCCGTCTGACCGACAGCTTCGCCAAGTATCGCTGGTGTCCCAACATCATCGGGCCTCAGAGTGGTGGTGCCGTTGAGGATCTGCCGGTGCACCTGTATGAATCCATGGGGCAGCTCCAGGCCAAGATCCCCACCGAGGTTCTGATTACCGATCGCCGTGAGTACGAGCTGGCCGATGAAGGCTTCATCAGCCTGACCATGCGCAAGGGCAGCGACAACGCCGCCTTTTTCTCGGCCAACTCGGTGCAGAAGCCCAAGATCTTCCCCAACACCAAGGAAGGGAAGGAGGCGGAGACGAACTACAAACTGGGTACGCAGCTGCCCTACATGTTCATCGTCAATCGCCTCGCCCACTACATCAAGGTGCTGCAGCGCGAGCAGATCGGTTCCTGGAAGGAGCGTCAGGACCTGGAGCGCGAACTCAATAACTGGATCAAACAGTACGTAGCGGATCAGGAGAACCCGCCGGCGGATGTCCGCAGCCGTCGTCCCCTGCGCGCCGCGGCCATCCAGGTCAGTGAAGTCGAAGGCGAGCCGGGCTGGTACCAGGTCTCCATGCAGGTACGCCCCCACTTCAAGTACATGGGTGCGAACTTCGAGCTGTCGCTGGTCGGACGTCTGGATAACGACTGAGGGTGGCCATGAGTGCGCACACTGGTGTGGCTGTTCCGGGTCGGAGCAGCCTGTTCGAGCGCCTTAGCCGCTCGGCGGAAGGAGCGCCTGAAGGCAACGTCGTTGATTCCATCAAGCGCCATCTGGTGCGGTTGCTCAACACCCATCCCGGGCACAGCGAGAGCGCGCCTGAGTTGGGGCTGGTGGATTTCAACGACGCGACCCTGGGCACCCACGATCTCAATGTTCGGATCCGTCAGGCCATCCGCCAGTGCATTGAAAACTATGAACCACGTGTGACCCGCGCGGAAGTCGTAGCGCTGCCGCAGAACCATGATCCGTTGCAGCTGCGCTTTCAGGTCACGGTGCATATTGCTGTTCGATCCAAAAACGAACAGGCAACCATCGATCTGCTGTTGGATGACCGGCGTTACTATCGGGTGCTGTGATCATACCAGGGGGCCACAGGGAAGTTTCAGGCGGTCCGCTTTGCCGGACCACGCTGCAAGTGAAGGGAGTCTGCTGTCGTGAAACTCAATCGCTTTTATCGGGATGAGCTCAATTTTCTCCGCCTTCAGGGGCGGGAATTTGCTCAGTCCCACCCACAGTTGACTCGATTTCTTTCCGAGGAAAGCCTGGATCCGGATGTGGAGCGCCTCCTCGAGGGGTTTGCCTTCCTCACCGGCCGTTTGCGGGAGAAAGTGGAAGATGAGTTTCCGGAGCTGACCCATTCCCTGTTGGCCATGCTCTGGCCCAATTATCTGCGCCCCGTTCCCAGTGCCACCATCGTGCGTTTTGACCCGCATCGGCATGCCTTGAGTGAATCTCAGGTGATCCCGCGCGGAACCCGGCTCGATAGCCGGCCGGTGCTTGGAACGCCCTGTCATTTCCGCACCTGTCATGATGTGAATGTTCATCCCCTGGCTGTGGAAGCTGTCGCCGCCACACACTCGCGGGAAGTCTCCGAGGTGGCAATGGACCTGTCCGTACACACGGATCAGCCCCTGCGGGAGCTGGGGCTGGACAGCCTCAGGCTGCATCTCGGCGGTGAGCGTTACACGGCGCAGACGCTCTATCTCTGGCTGAGCCATTATCTGGAGCGCATTACCGTGGAGGTGGGGGACGCCAGCTTTGGTATGCCACTGGATAACCTTGCGGCCGTGGGTTTCTCCGCAGCGGAGAGCCTGCTGCCCTATCCGCGCAATGCCTTTGATGGCTACCGGATTCTGCAGGAATACCTCTGCTTCCCGGAGGCCTTCCACTTCTTTGATCTGGCGGGTCTGAAAAAGGCGTTGCCGGGGCAGGTCCTGGAGAATTTCCGCATACGCTTCCGCTTCAGCCGCACACTGCCGCCGGATGCGCACATTGATCGGGAGAGCCTGCAGCTTCACTGCACGCCGGCGGTTAATCTGTTCGAGCATGAGGCGGATCCCATTGACCTCAATGGCCGCCAGACCGAATACCCCATTCGGCCCGCGACGCGCCAACCGGAAGCATTTGAGGTCTTCAGCGTGGATCGGGTCGAGGGCTGGCTCGATGAGGGCGAAGGCCGGCTGCGTGGCAAGCCGAGGCCCTACACGCCCTTTGAAAGCTTTGACCATCAGATCGAACGCGAGCGCCACCGCGAGGCCCTCTACTACCGTGTGCGTGTGCGCGAGAGTCTGCGTGATGATGGCTTCGATCACGCCATTTCCTTTGTGCGGGGTGATGAAAGTGAGTGTCTGCATCGCAATGAGACCATCTCGCTGACCTTGACCTGCACCAATCGGGAGCTGCCGGAGCAGCTGGCGGTGGGTGATATCTGTGTGCCCACAGCGACGACCCCGGGCTTTGTTGCCTTCCGCAACATCACCCGGCCAACGCCCACCCTTCGGCCCTCGCTGGATGGCAGTCTGCTATGGACGCTGATCTCCAATCTCTCGCTCAATTATCAGTCGCTGCTGTCGCTCGATGCACTGAAATCAGTGCTCAGGGTCTATGACTTCCGTGCGTTGGTGGACCGCCAGGCCGAACGTGTCTCGCAGCAGCGGCTCAACGGTATTACCGATGTCAGTACGGCACCGGAGGACCGGCTTTACCGGGGGCTCCCGGTGCGAGGCATTGCCACCAGACTGACGCTGGACCCGCGCTGTTTCGGTTCCGAAGGTGATCTCTATCTGTTCGGCACCGTGCTCAGCCGGTTTTTCGGCCTTTACGCCAGCATCAATTCGTTTCATCGGCTGGAAGTGATTAACCAGCAGAATCAGGAGCAGTACACATGGACGTGTCAGGCGGGACAGCAGCCTCTCGTTTAGGTCTGCAGCCGGTGCTGGACGACGCCCGGCGTTACAGCTTCTTCCAGCTCGTGGACCTGATTCACCGGTTTCACGACGATGACCTGGAGGATCCGGCAGGGGTTCGCCCGGAGCAGGAGCGCATCCGCTTCTCCTCCTCCGCCGGGCTTGGTTTTCCCGGGACGGATGTCGTCGGCGCCTCCGGCTCACCGGACGGTGAAGACCCCTATAAGCTGGAAGTGAGTTTTCTCGGGCTGCATGGCAGCCAGTCGCCTCTGCCCGGTTTCTATCTTGAGGAGCTGGCCTGGGAGTACAGCCAGGATCAGGGGATACAGCGGTTTTTCCTGGATTTTTTCAATCACCGGCTGCTGACCCTGTTCCACCGCATCTGGCGCAAGTACCGCTACTACGTCCGTTACCGTCCCGGCGCCAGCGATGGCTTTTCCGATCACATCCTCGCTCTGGCGGGGCTGTCCGATCCGGCGCTGCGCCGCAATGCCGCGGTCAGTGAGAGCAAGCTGCTGTCCTATGCCGGCATGCTGGCCGGGCGCAGTCGCTCACCCGAGGTGGTCTGCGGGGTCATCGCGCACTGTTTTGACCTCAGTGACGTCACCATCGAGCCCTTTGTGCTGCGTAAGGTGGCGGTGCCGCAGGATCAGCAGACCGCTTTGGGCGGACGCAATGCGCGCCTCGGCCAGGATACCGTTATGGGAGATTC